>JAEUQP010000261.1 GCA_016789645.1 Acidobacteriota bacterium
CAACTTTTCGATTGATTTGCAGCAGCAGACGATTCACCCGCGCGCGAAGATTCTGGAATTCTTCGCGCAGGACGATGTCAAAATCACTTCTCGGCTGACGGTGAACGCGGGGCTGCGCTACACGCTGAACTTCCCTTCGACCGAAGCCGAAAACCAGGGTGCGGTGTTCAATCTGCAAACGCAGCAACTGGAATATTTGGGCCAAAACGGTTTTCCCGAATCGGCGCGCAAACTGCACAAACTCAACTTCGGGCCGCGGCTTGGCTTGGCTTACCGGTTTACGGACAAAACCGTGGCGCGCGCGGGTTACGGGCTAATCTGGCAGGAGCAGGCGGGCATCACCACGCCCTTTACGATCCCGCAATTTCCTTTCATACAAACCGTCACGCAACGCTCGCTCGACGGCGTCACGCCAGCCTTTGCGCTCGCTGCCGGGCCGAACGTGCAGCCGATCCCGCTTTCGCCAGACGCGGGTTTAGGACAAGGAGTGTTTTCTGTGGATCGTGATTTGGGCAGCGGTTACTCGCAGCAATGGAATCTGGCGATTCAACGCGAACTGTCGCCCAATCTGGTTGTCGAAGTCGCCTACGCCGGATCGAAGATCACGCACGTCGGCATTCCCGACACGAACATCAACCAATTGACGGTTGAACAACTGGCGCAAGGCAACACCTTGCTGCAAACCGTCGCCAATCCTTACTTCGGGCAGATTCCGCGTTCGTCTTCCATCGGTGACCCGACGATTCCGCGCGCGCAATTGCTGCGCCCGTTCCCGCGCTTCACGACGGTCAGCCTGTATCGCAACAACGTCGGCAACACCAGCTATCACGCTTTGCAGGCGAAGCTGGAAAAACGCTTGTCGCAAGGGTTGGCGTTTCTGGTCAGTTACACGCGCTCGAAACTGATTGACGACGCCGGGCAGGTATTTGACCAAACCATCGTGACCGGGCCGGTCGGAAATTTCCCGGTGGCCGACAGTTTCAATCGCGCGCTAGAACGCGACGTTTCGACCGGCGACATTCCGAACGTCTTTGTTGCCAGCTTCACTTACGATTTGCCCTTCGGCAAAGGGAAGTTTTTCCACTTCGCGGGCCTGGCCGACAAACTGCTGGGCGGCTGGGAAATTGCCGGAACCGTTTTGATGCAATCGGGCTTGCCCTTCCCGGTGACGCAGCTGACGAACTTCAACGCCTTCGCCGGATTCGGCACGCAGCGACCGAACCTCCTCCGCAATCCGACCTTGCCGAGCGATGAGCGGACGACTGCGCGATGGTTCGACACGTCCGCCTTTGCCGTCGCGCCGCAATTCACGCTGGGCAGGGCTTCGCGCAATCCAGTGCGCGGCCCCGGCTACCGCACGGCGGACATCGCCTTCATCAAGCGAACGTATTTCGGCGAAACGCGCAACCTCGAGTTCCGCACGGAAATCTTCAACCTGACCAACACGCCGCCGCTGGCCAATCCAAACGGCGTCGTTGGCAATGCGGCGTTCGGCACGATCACGTCGGCGGGCGATCCGCGCGTCATTCAGTTTGGGCTTAAGCTGAATTTTTAAGAGAAAATCGCGTTGCTTCCGAAATGGCAATTGCATAGGATGCGCGCATGTCGCATCCGGTCAATAACCTGATCACGTTTCAGTCGCTGTATGAAAGTCCGTTGGTCAGCGTGCGCGATTACTGTTGCCACATCCATTGCGGCGGCCCGGGCGATGATGAGCAAGCGGACGCCAACCAGATTGTGTTGATGCGGCAAGGAGCGTTTACCCAGCATTTCGGCAAACGCAGCCTGACCGCCGATGTCAATCAGGCAGTTTTCTTTTCTAAAAATTCCACATACCAAGTTAGCCATCCGACGGATCGCGGAGATCGCGGCACTACTTTTACCGCTACGCCCCGTATCCTGAATGACATCGTCCGCGAACTTGACCCAACGGTGGACGAACACCCGGAACGTCCGTTTCCGTTTGTCATTGGCCCGTGCGATGTGAAAATTTTCTGGCGACATCGTGAATTGGTGACGAAACTCGAAGCGGCTGAGGTTGAACCATTGGAACCACTTTGGGCAGATGTG
>JAEUQP010000287.1 GCA_016789645.1 Acidobacteriota bacterium
TCAGCAATGGGCAGACCTGTTGTCGCCGACGCGGCGCAGCTTTTTGGCAAGCGCAGGACTGACGGCAGCAGGTTTGACCGTCGGAAGCATCGAAGCCGAAGCGCAGGACATCGCCGTTCCGCAGGGCTTCAGTTTCAAACCGATTGTGCCGCCGCCTGACGTGGGTAAGAGTCCGTGGGGGTATGAAACTTACAAAGAAACGGTGACACGCCCCAAAAGCATTCGCCCGGGCGAAGAAAGCGGTTTGCCCAAAGCGCCGCGTGCGTACACGGACATCAAGAGCTATCACGCGCATTTTTACTTTGACGACGACACCTACGAAAAAGCCGCGCTGGTGCGCAAATGGGTGATCGAACGGTTCCCGGTCGAACTCGGCAACTGGAATCTGCAACCGCGCGGGCCGCACGTCACACCGTCGTTTTACTTTGGCTTCACGAATGATCTGCTACCGATTGTCGTGCCGTGGCTGCAATTGAACAGCCTGGGGCTGACGATTTTGTTGCATCCGAACACGGACGATCCGCGCGCCGATCATTTGTATTACACGCTGTGGGTCAATCGTTCGCAGCCGGTGAATGCTTACGGCATGCCCAAATCGGCGACGGTCGAAAAGATTTTCCCGAACATCAAACCAACGGTGAAACTGGAAGTGTAGGTTTGGCCAGTGCGCGGCTAAATCAGAATTGAGACACTCTTTTTTGACAGGATGCTCAAGATTTACGGCAGAATTTACAGGATCATCAATCCAGCAAAACACCTGCCAGGATTGACTCTTGTTCATCCTGAAAAAATCCTGTCAGTCCTGTTTCAAGGTTTTCTGCTCTGATTTGGCTTGCCGTACCGCACCAGGGCCAAGCAAGCTCCGGTTTCGCTTTCACCATCATTCAAACACACACGAAAGGAAACAGAACAATTCAATGTCACAAGGATTCACACTATGGTTCACGGGCTTGTCAGGCGCAGGAAAAACGACGCTGACCGAAGCCATCGTGCCGGAGCTTCGCGCTCGCGGCGTCAAGATTGAGGTGCTGGACGGCGACGAAGTTCGCACGAACCTGAGCAAGGGGCTGGGCTTTTCCAAAGAAGACCGCGACACGAACATTCGCCGCATCGGGTACGTCGCGCGGTTGCTGTCGCGCAATGGTGTCGGCGTAATTGCCGCAGCGATTTCGCCGTACCGCGAAATCCGCGATGAAGTGCGCGCCAGCGTCGAAGCCGAAGGCGTCACATTTGTCGAAGTCTTCGTCAAAGCGTCGCTGGACACGCTGGTCGCACGCGATGTCAAAGGGCTGTACCAAAAAGCCATCGCTGGCGAGATCAAACAATTCACGGGCGTTTCCGATCCGTATGAAGAACCGCTCAACCCCGAAGTGCTGGTCAACAGCGACAACGAAACGGTCGAACAAAGCGCGGCAACAATTCTTGCCAAACTCGAAGCGCTGCGTTTGATCGCTCCGCTGGCAGCCAAAGGAGCCGCTTAAATGAATGCCGGAAAGGTTTATCTGGTCGGCGCCGGGCCGGGCGATCCGGGCTTGCTGACGATCAAGGCGCGCGATCTGTTGGAACAGGCCGAATGCGTTGTGTACGACGCGCTGGTCAATCCTGACATTCTGCGCTTTGCCAACTCAGGCGCGGAATTGATTGGCGTGGGCAAACGTTGCGGCCAGTTGAGCTGGTCGCAGCGCGAAATCAACAGCCTGCTGGTTGAAAAAGCTCAGAAGCACACGGTCGTCGTTCGGCTGAAAGGCGGCGATCCGTTCGTGTTCGGGCGCGGCGGCGAAGAAGCGCTGACGCTGGCAGAAGCCGGAATTGACTGGGAAGTCGTGCCGGGAGTCACCGCTGGTTCATCGGTGGCGGCGTACGCGGGCATCCCGGTCACGCATCGCGGCTTGAGCAGTTCCGTCACGTTTGTCACCGGCCACGAAGACCTGACCAAACCGGAATCATCGTTGCGCTGGCAACATCTGGCCAAAGGCGTGGACACGTTGGTGTTGTTCATGGGCTTGGCGAAGCTGGGCGAAATCGCCGAACAGTTGATTGCCAACGGACGCGACGCCAATACGCCCGTCGCGGTCATTGGCCAGGGAACTTTGGCCCAACAACAAACCGTCGTCGGTTCGCTCAGCGAAATCGCCGAAGCGGTTCGACTCCAACCGATCAAAGCACCGGCTTTGATCGTCATCGGCGAAGTCGTGCGGCTGCGCGAGCAGCTTAATGAATTGCGGATTGCGGATTTCGGATTGCGGAATATGAATGCCGCTTTACCGAAGCCGTTTTCTGAGCCGTTGCAATCGGCCAGGCGAAACGCCGCTTAAATCCGCAATCCGAAATCCACAATCCGAAATCAAATTATGCGTTATTACCCGATCAATCTGGATCTGGCCGGGAGAAGTGTACTCGTCGTCGGCGGCGGCGTGATTGCCGAAGGCAAAGCGCGACAACTGGTGGAAGCAGGCGCGCGCGTGCGGATCGTCAGCCCTGCGTTAACGGATTCCCTGAGCGAATTCGCAAATGCCGGAAGGCTGGACTGGCAACAAGGCGTCTTCGC
>JAEUQP010000295.1 GCA_016789645.1 Acidobacteriota bacterium
TGCCGTTTGATGTGGTCAACGGCAACAAACTACAAACCAAACGCATCTGCCGCACGTTCAGCGACTGCACCACAGGCCCGCGCAACGGACTGGTTTCAGGTTGTTATCCGCTCGATCCGTTTTACAAAGTCCATCCGCAAGCTGAAGAACTGAAAGCGATCAAGGAGCGACTCAAAGTAAGCTGAGCCGACGAGCGAAGAATTTAGTCGGTCACGTTCACCTTCCCCTGTCATTGGCGTTGCTGCCGGACAACAAGGGCGATGACAAATGACAGCGGGACGTGACCTGGACAACATCAACCGAATTTCTTCTTGCCACGATTTGGCAAAAGTCTTACCATCCGTCTGCCTTTGAAAGAAGTATCCCGACCCGGTTCAAAGTCATTATCACTTCCGCTTTGAACTACAACCTCGAAAAGTAAACAACGCAGTACCCCGGAGACGCCCATGCCGTTCGACAACGAGTTCACCATCGGAATCGAAGAAGAGTTTCAGATCATTGACCCGCAAACCCGCGAATTGCGTTCGCGGGTGAACGAAATTCTGGAAGAAGGTCAGATGCTGCTCGGCGAGCAGGTCAAACCCGAAATGCATCAATCCATGATCGAAGTCGGCACGGGCATTTGCCGCGACGTCAAAGAAGCTCGGCAGGATGTGATCAAGCTTCGCCGGGCGATTGCGGAATTGGCGCAACGCAAAGGGTTGGCGATTGTCGCGGCTTCGACGCACCCGATTTCGCATTGGGCGGATCAGCGCATCACTGAAAACGAACGGTACTATCAGTTAATCGAAGAGTTGCAGCATTCCGCTCGCGCGTTGTTGATCTTTGGCATGCACGTTCACGTCGGAGTCGCCGACCGCGAAGCCGCCATTGCCGTCATGAACGCCGCACGATATATGCTGCCGCACATTTACGCGTTGACGACCAGTTCGCCGTTCTGGATTGGCCGCAACACGGGCATGAAAAGTTACCGGTACGAAGTCTTCAAACAATTTCCCCGCACCGGTATCCCGGATTATTTCAATTCGGTGGGCGAATTCGACAGCTACGTCAATCTGCTGATCAAAACCGGCTGCATTGATAACGGCAAAAAGATTTGGTGGGACGTGCGTCCGCATCACGTATATCCAACGTTGGAATTTCGTATCTGTGACATTCCCACCAAGGTGGACGAAACCATTGCCATTGCCGCGTTGTTCCAGGCGCTGACGGCCAAGTTGTACAAGCTCTACCGGCAGAACATGGGATTCCGGCTGTATCGCCGCGCCTTGATCGAAGAAAATAAATGGCGCGCAGCTCGTTACGGCATCGAAGGCAACCTGATTGATTTCGGCAAAAGCGAAGAAGTCCCGCTTCGCAAATTGATCGTCGAGTTGTTGGAGTTCGTTGACGACGTGGTGGACGAACTCGGCAGCCGCGAAGAAATCAATTACGTCCACAAGATTCTGGAAAATGGAACCAGCGCCGATCGCCAGTTGCGCGTGTACCATGAAACCGGCGATCTGAAAGCCGTCGTGGATCTGTTGATGAAAGAAACGCTTGAAGGTGTTTTTTAACCTGAAGCAGGCGATGAATGTGTCGAACGGAATTCAATCGCCTGCTCACGATTCCCTGAAATCAAAAACGTCTCGCCCCACACTTCACCACCCCCGCTGATGCCCCGCCGAGAAAAGTTGTCAAGCTCGTGCCATTGAGTTTGGCCAATCGTTCCTTCAATGCAGTCTGATGCTCGCCAACGCACCGATCAGCGGTGTCCCCGACCGTCTTGTCCGAAGCTGGAACTGCGAGCGCAAGTGGTGCCTGTTATGAAAAGATGGTCAACAGTTTCTCTAGTCCTGGTTGCAGTATTCGCTTCCCTGCTGATGGTCGCCCGGTTGCTGGCGCCGATGATGGGTTTGGGCGGCATCGAAAACGAATGGCTCAGCCCACTTTCGCGGTTGATGCCGTTTGCGGCAATGGCCGTCACGACCTCCATCGTGTTGCTGGTGTTGTCGTTTCGCTGGCAGGTGAAACCTGTTTATCCGGAAGCGACGCGATTGGTGGAAGAAGCTGAAAAATGGAGCGATCAATTCGTCATTGGTGAAGAGCTGGAACGCGCCAATTCGTTTGTCCCGCAGATTGAAAACGTGACAGAGCCGGTGATGCAAACCAGTTTCACCAGTTTGCCGATCAGTTCGACGGCCAGAATGGAAACAGCCTTCGAACCGGAACCTCGCCCCGACCTTGATTTCGCACTCGCAACCGCGACACAACCGCACACCACACTTGCCGCCTGGGAATCACCTCACATCGCATTTGATCCCTCCGGCCAGCACAGCAAACCTGAAATAGCCGACACCGCCGATCAAGATATGAACTACGTCCTCACAGAACCAATTGCCAACCTAACTGAAACGCCAGCGACGTTGGCGAATCCTTTCAATCAATTGCCGCCTTCGTTGCCGGAATTCGCCGGTCGGTCGTTTGAACTGGCCGAGCTGATGGCGGCGCGATCCAATCCCGAAAACAAGGTTCTCAGTTTGCAGGGGTTAGGGGGTGTAGGAAAAACCACGTTGGCCTTGAAACTGGCGCATCAACTTGCGCCACATTATCCCGACGCGCAGTTTTTCGTGGACCTGAAAGGCGCAAGCCCCAAACCGCTGTCTGTCGCCGAAGCCCAATCGCACGTCATTCGCGCGTATATGCCCGCTGCGCGCTTGCCGGAAAACGAAGCGGAACTCGGCAAGCTGTACCAATCGGTGCTCAACGGCAAACGGGCGTTGTTGTTATTCGACAACGCGGCCAGCACGCAGCAGGTCGCGCCCCTGCTGGCGGGCAATGGTTCCCTGTTGATTGTCACTTCGCGTCAGCATTTGTCATTGCCGGGCATGTTTGCCAGCCGGCTGGACAATCTGCCGGCGTCTGAAGCTCAGGAATTGTTGCGCCGGCTGTTGCCGACCATCGGCGACAAAGCCGTCCGGTTGGCAGAATTGTGCGGCCATCTGCCGCTGGCATTGCGTCTGGCCGCCAGCGCGCTGACGCAAAACCCTGACCTCGGCATCGAAGAATACGCGTTGAAACTGATTCGGTGGCACTCTCAGGAAGGCGCGCGTCGTCCTGTGGATGCCGTTCTGCGCACCAGTTACGAGATGTTGTCGCCGGGATTGCGAAAACTCTGGCGCACGCTGGCGGTGTTTACCGACACGCTGGATATCAACGCAGCCGCTGCGGTTTGGAAAATCCACCCCGAACGCGCAGCCAACGCCCTGGATCGGTTAATGGCGTACAGCATGATCGAACGCAATCGAGCGACGGGGCGATACCGGTTGCACGACCTGATGACGCTGTTTGCTGAAACTTCGCTGAACGGGCAGGAACGAGCCATCGCGCGGCATCATCACGCGGCGCATTATCAAAGCGTGCTGCACGAAGCCGACGCGCTGTATGAACAGGGCGGAGAGTTTTTGAAACAGGGGCTGGATTTGGTTGATCTGGAATGGCAGAACATTCAAACAGCGCAAACCTGGGCGGCCACGCAATTTGAATTCAATCGCATGGCTTGCGATTTGTGCAATTCGTTTCCGGACGCCGGTCGGTATGTGCTGGACCTGCGCCAGCATCCGCGCGAACGCATTCGCTGGAGCGAAGCCGCTCTGGCTGCTTCGGGCAAGATGCAGCGCCGCCGGTCGGTCAGCAAACATTTGATCGCGCTGGGCAATTCGTACGCCGACCTGAGCGAGTTTCATCATTCGATTGAATGTTACGAACAGGCGCTGGAAATCGCGCGCGAAACCAAAGATCGGCGTTGCGAAACCGACGCGTTGATCGGGCTTGGCACGACGCATTACCTGGGCGGCGATTTGCCGCGAGCGCGTCAACTGCACGAATTCGCGTTGCAAATCGCGCGCGAATTGAATGACCTGCGCGCCGAAGCCAATGCGCTCGGTGCGTTGGGATTGACGCTGTACGCGATGGGCGACGCGCGCCAAGCAACCGATTTGCTGGAAAAACAACTGCATCTGGCGCGCGAACTCGGCGACCGGCGCAGCGAAGCCAGCGCGCTTGGCGGCTTGGGTCTGACGCATTACGCATTGGGCGACGCGCAAATGGCGATTGACCTGCTCAAAGAACAACTCAGCATCACGCGGGAAATCGGCGACCGGCGGGGCGAGGCATCTGCACTCTCGAATCTAGGACAAGCCTGGGCGAGTTTGAACGAGTATGAACGCGCGATCAATTCGCATGACCAATCGCTGGCCATCGCCCGCGAACTTGGTGACCGGCGCAGCGAAGCCAACGCACTCGGCGGCTCCGGGTTGGCGCATTATCGCAACGGCAACGCTTCACAGGCGATTGAACTGCTCGAACGCCAGCGATTGCTGGGGGCTGAAATCGGCGACCGCCGCAGCGCAGTTTCGGCGCTGACCAACCTGGGCGAAGCCTACACTGCGACCGGCGAAGCCAATCGCGCCGTGGAATTGCTCCGCCAGGCATTCAACGTTGCCAGCGAAATCAGCGATGTTGCCGGACAAGCAATGGCGCTGTTCCATCAGGCAGTGGCAATGAACACCATCGGCAATCGCGCCCAAGCCCTGGAGCTGGCGCAATCCGCGCTTGAATTGTTTGAAGTCGCCGGCCATTCGGCGGCTGAAACCGTACGACGGCGATTGGTGGAATGGCAGTAACTTGCCTTTGAGAAAGAACCACAAAAAGCACAGAAGTCACAAAAGAATCTTCAAGCACTGGCTCGGAATCCTTTTGTGCGTTCTGTGTCTTTTGCGGTGAATTTTCTGATCTGAAATTACACCCACCTTTTATTTGGTGAGGTTCAGCAGCACACCGCTGCCGTCGCTGAAAATTCCGGCAATACAACCGGTCATCAGCGTTGCCAGTGTCGCCGCCAGCAAGGCTCGAAAGCCCAACGCCGCCAGATCATCGCGCCGCGAAGGAGCCAGCGCGGCGGTTCCGCCGACAAAAATCGCAATCGAAGCCACGTGCGTGAACCCGCACAACGCGTACGTCAAAATCACCACCGTGCGCGGATCGGTAATTTGCCCGTTGGCGATCATCACGGATAATTCCTGATACGAAACCACTTCGGTCAGCAAGACGCGTTCGCCCAACAAACGACCTGCTTCGGCAATGTCCGCGCGAGCAATGCCCAACAATGCTGCCAGCGGATAAAACACCCAACTCAGAATCTTGACGATGGACAGCGGTTCGGACAATCCCAGCCAGCGGCTCGGCCAGCCAACCAGTTTGTCCAGCAAAGCGACCATGCCCAATCCGGCGACCAGCAATGCCGCAATGCCGGCAGCCAGTCGCATGCCGTCCATCGAACCTTCGATGATGGCGCTCATCAGATTACGCGCGTGAGGCGTTTCTTCTTCCTTCGGAATGCTGCTGGCGGTTTCAGGCGTCTCGGTTTCAGGCAACAACAGTTTGGCCATGACAATGGCCGCCGGAATGGCAATCACCGAAGCCGACATCAAATGCCCGGCAATTTGCGGAAAACTTTTGCCGAGCATAATCACATACAGCCCCAACGTCGTCGAAGCCGCCGTTGCCATTCCGGTGGTCAACACGGTCAACAATTCCGACCGCGTCATTTTTTCGATGTAAGGCCGCACCACCAAAGCCGATTCCACGCCGACAAAGATGTTGGCCGCGCTGGACAACGATTCGGCTCCGCTGATGCCCATCGTGCGATGAAACAGTTTGGCGAACAGTCGCACGATGAATTGCAGAATGCCGAAATGGTAAAGCGCTGCCGCAAACGCCGAAAAGAAAATGGCAATCGGCAACGCCTGAAACGCCAAGATGAAACCGAGCGGCGTGCCTTCCTGGGTTTTGCCCGTGGACAGCGGCCCCAGCAGAAAATCCGAACCGGCTTTGGCCGCTTCCAGCAACGCCAGCACGCCGTCGTTCAACCACAAAAACGCTTGGCGCGAACCGGGCAATTTGAACACCAGCAAGCCGATCAGAAACTGCAAGCCGATTCCCCAACCGACGGTTCGCCAATCCACATTACGGCGATTGGCGGAACACAACCAGGCAATGGCGGCAAACACAAAGAATCCCGCCAGCGAGATCAAATGATTCATCGAGCGTCCTCACTGAATTGTCGTTGGTATTTGAGAGATGATTTCTTGCCTGTTGCAATTCGTTATGGGAAGCTACAGCTTCTTCCCTGATTGCATTACAAAACCACTTCTTGAGAGGCAAAAAGCGCCGTGATTCTAAAAGTCTTCGCCAATAAAAGCCAACTCGGACAGGCCGCTGCGGAACAAGCCGCCGCGGCCATTCAACGCGCCATCGCGGAACGCGGACAGACTCGCATCATCGCCGCCACCGGCATGTCGCAATTTGAATTTCTGAAATCCCTGATCGCCACTCCGGGCATTGATTGGACTAAAGTCGAGATGTTCCATCTGGACGAATACGTCGGTTTGCCGATCACGCACCCGGCCAGTTTTCGCAAATATCTGCTGGAACGGTTTATCGAACCCGCCGGATTGAC
>JAEUQP010000302.1 GCA_016789645.1 Acidobacteriota bacterium
GAATTAGTGGGGAAACAGGCGCTCAGCGAAAACAAAAATTGAGGCAAGGAGAATGTCATTTATGAACTCGACCCACTCTGTGTCGCGAAGAGAATTTATTGCTCAGGCTGCTGCGCCGCTGGCAGCGAGCGCATTGTCGGCCAACCTGTTTGCCAATGCGCCGCTCAGCAAAATGGGCATCGCGTCCACGTCGTTTATGGGCGCGCAAATTGGTGCGGCTCCTCCGGCCAGCGTCGCGACCGCTGCGAATGCCGCACAGGGCGGAGCCGGGCGATTTCGCCAGCGCGACGCGTTGGAGTTTCTGGAAAAATGTCATCAACTCGGAGCCGGCGGCGTGCAAACGGCGCTCAATGGTGATTTGCAAAAATTGCGCGCGCGCGCCGAAGAGTTGGGCATGTATCTGGAAGGCATGGTTTCGATTCCGCGCAATGGCGATCTGACTGCGCTGGATAAAAGCCTAGCCGATGCCAAAGCCGCCGGAGCCACCGTCGTTCGTGCGGCGATGTTGAGCGGGCGCCGCTACGAAACGTTTCCCACGTTGGCCGACTGGAAAAAGTGGGTGGATCAAAGTTACGAAGCACTGCGATTGGCCATGCCAGTGATCGAAAAACACAAGGTCGTGGTGGCGTTGGAAAATCATAAAGACTGGACGCTGGAAGATTTCCTGAAACTGTTGCGCACATATCAAAGCGAATACCTGCAAGTCTGTCTGGATTTCGGCAACAACATCGCATTGCTCGACGATCCGATGGAACTGATCGAAGGTTTGGCCAGATATGCGAAATCCACGCACATCAAGGATATGGGCTTGCAACCGTATCAGGACGGTTTTCTGTTGTCCGAAGTCGTCTTGGGGCAGGGAATGCTGGATTTGCCGAAGATTGTTTCGACCATTCAAAAGGCCAATCCGAAGACGAAGTTTTCTCTGGAAATGATCACCCGCGATCCATTGAAAGTGCCGTGTATGACCAAACAGTTCTGGGAAACATTCCCCGATCGCAACGGCAAATTTCTGGCGCAGACGTTTCGTCTGGTGCGCGATCATTCCAGCCGCTCGCCTTTGCCGACGGTCGAACAGCTTTCGCCCGAAGCCAGAGCCAAAGTCGAACTTGATAACGTCGTTGCTTGTGTGCGGTACGTCAACGAAAAGAATTTGATTGTGTAGAGCAGATTCTTTATGTCCGAGTCATGGTTTTTCTTTTCGTCATTGACGATCTTTGTCTTATGAAACTACTATAGGCCGTGTTGGCTGGCTTTCCTCACCGTGTGGGTTTTACCCAGAAAGTCTATCCAACTCTTCTGATCCAACGAAAACAATTGGCTTACTGAATCTGGTTCTTGCTGATTATTGACCAGTGCGAGGAAGCGTTCCTGTGGTTGATCTCAACTGACGATAGGTCGTTTGAGTTGTAGACCATCTTTAGCAAACTACTCCGCTTCACACTTTTGGAGAAAATCGAAATGCGAACTTCACACAAATTCACGCAATTTCTGCTGGCGTTATTTGCGCTAGTTGTTATGTCTTCCTTCGCTTTGGCAGCCGATCCGGGGCTGACCTATCCGCCAACTTCGGAGGCGAGCGATCAAAAAGCCGGGTCGTTGTTGTTCTACAACATTTACACGTCAGGCCCGACCAGCGGCAACACCCAAAACACGCGCATCAACATCACCAACACGAGCGTCACATCGGCGGCGTTTGTGCACCTGTACTTCGTTTCGGCTGGATGCTCCATCGCGGATAGCTACATCTGCCTGACAGCGAATCAGACAGCCAGCTTCCTGACATCAGACCTGGATCCTGGCACGACCGGCCACATTGTGGCTGTTGCCGTGGACGGCGTTGCTGGCGCTCCAGCGGTTCACAACTGGCTGATTGGGGATGAATACGTCAAATTCACGACGGGCCATTCTGCCAATCTCGGCGCAATTGCCTTCTCCAAGCTCACCAATGCCAACGTCCTTTCCACCGATGGGTCGTTAGCTGCCATCTTCTTTGACGGCGCGTTGCTTGCAGGAAGTTACAATCGAGTGGCGCGCACTGTGGCGGACGACAACATCGGAAGCCGCGCTGACGGCAATGACACGCTGATTATCCTCAACCGCGTGGGTGGCAATCTGGGCATTGGGGCTAACAGCTTGGGCACGCTGTTCGGTCTGTTTTATGACGACGCAGAAAACGTCCTGAGCTTCTCCGTCACTGGCGGATGCCAGTTGATGAGCAGCATCAGCAACAATTTCCCGCGTATCACGCCGCGTTTTGAGACGTTCATTCCTGCGGGACGCACCGGCTGGGTGAAGTTCTTCAGCCAGAGCGACATCGGAATTCTGGGTGCGGCGATCAACTTCAACGCCAACGCAGCTTCGTCGGCAGGAGCATTCAACAGCGGGCACAACCTGCATCATCTGACCTTGACTGCTGCTGCGAACTACGTCGTGCCAGTCTTCCCGCCAAGCTGCTAAGCCTAAGTGGGTATACCAGAGAAGTCACAAGCGGGAGGCGGGCTGCCTGAGCAGTTCGCCTCTCGTGCTTTTTATGCGCATAGTCGTGCATTGAATGCACAGTTTTGACAAGCCTCAAGATCGGCGCGTACACTCCCGGCTTACTGACTCAAGGTTTCCTCGCTGTGAAGGAGTCAACGCCGCTTGCCGGGTGCAAATCCACCGAACAATTCGACGAATCGTCCGCTGATCGGCATCACAGAGCGGTTGAATGCCGAAGATACGTTTTATCTGCGGCGTTATTACTCCGAAGCCGTCGAAGCGGCAGGTGGAATTCCGATTCACATACCGTTGATTCCGCGCCGTGATTATCTGGCGGCGTTGTGTGATCGGTTGGATGGTTTGGTTTTATCGGGAAGCAACAGCGATCTCGATCCGGCGCTGTTTGGCGAAGAGCCGCATCCGAAGCTCGGCCCGGTGGTTCCTGAACGCGACGAAACCGATTTGCTGTTGCTGGAATTGGCTGAAGCGCGCGCGATGCCTGTGCTGGCGATTTGTTTTGGCATGCAGTCGTTGAACGTTGCGCGCGGAGGAACGCTGGTGCAGGACATCGAATCGCAAATTGCCAATCCGATCAAACACGAACAAGGGCAGGTTTATTATCGGCCTTCGCACAGCGTTCGATTGGAGCCGGATTCGCTGCTGGCGCAATTGGCCGGAACTGAGCCGGTTCGCGTCAACAGCAGTCATCATCAAGCTGTGGCCAAACTCGGTCGCAATTTGCGCGTGATCGCTTACGCGCCCGACGGTGTGGTCGAAGCCGTCATTGATGACCGCGCCGATCGGTTTGTGCTCGGCGTGCAATGGCATCCCGAAATTGCCTGGCAACAGGATACGTTGTCGCAAGCGATCTTCGAGAAATTTATCGAGACTGCGGTACGGAACCAGGAGCGGTAGCGACTGGGTAAATCTCTTCCCGGTCGCTACCGTTCCCGGTTCTGTACCGGCTTTTTGTGATTTATGAACAAACAAGCCAAAACCACTATTGTGCTGCTTTCGACGACGCACGCCGTGCTGGATTCGTATTCCAGTTTTCTGTTTCAGTTGTTGCCGATCATGACCGTGCGACTGGGACTGAAACCGGCGCAAGCCGGATTGCTGACGCCGCTGTTGATGATTAGCTCGTCGTTGATGCAACCGGTGTATGGAATGATCTCGGATCGGTATTTGAAACGTTCGATGGCGGTGTTTGGGCCGTTGGTGGCAGCGGTGTTTTTGTCTTTGCTGGGAACGGCGACCAGCTTGCCGATGTTGATGATGTTTGTCGTGCTTGGCGGAATCGGTGTCGGAGCTTTTCACCCGCAAAGCGCAGCGATGGTTTCGCGTGCCGCTTCGGAAGACGGGATGGGCAATCGTCAGGGAATGGTGATGAGCGTGTTTTCGTCGGCGGGAACGGTCGGGTACGCGCTGGGGCCGATTTTGATCGCTGCTGCTGTCAGTCTGTTTGGCCTGGAAAACAGTTGGTACACGATGGGCTGGGGCATAGCGGTTTGGTTGCTGATGTTTCGGTATTGTCCTCCGCTGGAACGAATCGAACGCGCCGAAAATGCTCCGAGTTTGAAAGAGGCGTTGCGCGCAGTCTGGGCGCCGTTGACGTTGCTGTATTTCGCGGTTGTGTTGCGGTCGGCGGTGTCCGTCAGCGTGCAAACGTTTTTGCCTTTTGCGCTGCAAAGCAATGGCATGACCGACAACGAACGAAGCTGGGTGCTGGCGGGCTTCATTTTGTTCGGCGGCATCGGAGGCTTTTTTGGCGGTGCGCTGGCCGACCGGTTTGGCGCTCGGCGTGTGACAATGCTGGCGATGTTGATCGCGACGCCGTTGTTGGTCGGAGCGTTTCTGACAACCGGACTGGTCAGTTATTCGTTGTTGATGTTGGGCGGCACGATGCTGAATTTGCCGATTCCGATCAGCGTGGTGATGGCGCAGCGCATGGTTCCCGGAGGAGCCAGCACGGTGTCGGCATTGATGATGGGATTTGCCTGGGGAGCGGGCGCGCTGATGGCTCCGCTAACCGGATCGCTGAGCAGCCGCGTTGGATATTTCAATGCCTTGTTGGCCGTTTCGGTGTTGCCGCTCGCGTCAGCGGCGTTGTTGTGGCGGTATCCGAAAGACGAAACCGTTGCGCGGATGCGCGTGCATGAAGCGATGGCGGTTGGCGATTAAGGCTAATTTTGAATTGTTGATTTTGAATTGAGTAATTGACTTATGTTTTGGAAGCGGAAAAAGAGTGATTTTATCTCGTTAAATTTAAGCGGCGCGGACGAACCGGTTGTTGAACAGGTTGCCGAGCCAGTAGTCGAAACACCTGTCGAGAAGGTGGAACCGACTCCGATTGTTGCCGAAGTCAAACCAGTCGAACCGCCGAAGCTGCAAGCTCCGCCGGTGGTGACTGCTCCACCTCCGCAAGCTCCGCCGGTTGTCACGGCTCCACCAGTTGAAGAAGCCGTCGAAGACGAAGGTTTCATGAAGCGGTTCCGCAAGGCGATTTCTTCGACGCGCGAAAATATCGCTTCGCGGTTGGAAGATGTTGTCAAAGGCAAAAAGCAAATTGATGCCGCCACGCTGGAAGAACTGGAAGAAGCCTTGATCAGCGCGGACATCGGCGTGCAAACGACGATGGAGATCATCGAAAACGTTCGCAAGCAAGTGGATCGGCAGGCGTTAAAAGACACAGACGAATTGAAGCGCACGATCAAACAGCAGTTGCTGGATATTCTGGAATCTGCCGAACACGCGCGCGGAGTTGCTTCGGAACTTGCCGTGCCGGACGATGTGCGGCCTTACGTGATGATGATCGTGGGCGTCAACGGCGTTGGCAAAACGACGACGATTGGCAAACTCGCCCAGCGCATCAAAGCCGAAGGCAACGAGATTTTGATCTGCGCTGCCGACACGTTTCGCGCGGCGGCTTCGGATCAGTTGGCGATCTGGGCGGAACGTGCTGGAGTTCCGTTGATCCAGCAAAAGCAGGGAACCGATCCGGCGGCGGTGTTGTTCGATTCGCTCAAAGCCGCGAAAGCGCGCAACGCAGACGTGTTGATCGTGGACACCGCCGGACGGTTGCACAACAAAGCCAACCTGATGGCTGAGCTGGAAAAGATGAAGCGCATTGCCAACCGGGAAGTTCCCGGCGCTCCGCATGAAGTTTTGTTGGTGGTTGACGCCGTCACTGGCCAAAACGGGTTGAGCCAGGCGCGCGAATTCATGAAAGCCGCCGACATTACCGGTCTGGTGCTGACCAAATTGGACGGCACGGCCAAAGGCGGCATCGCCGTCGCTATC
>JAEUQP010000361.1 GCA_016789645.1 Acidobacteriota bacterium
AATGACCATGTGGCCGTTTTCGCGGCGCAGCGGCACGAATTTGTTTCGGAGCATCAGATCAACCGGCAGTGATTGCACCAAGCCATAATCCACCGGATAACTTTCAAGTTGAATGAAGTTGAGTCTGTAACGCGCCGCCAGGCGTTCCGCTGTTTCGCGTTCCGCTCGTTCTGAAGGTTGATTGGTCGGTTCTGTAGCAGTAGCCATCTTAAATCCTGATCTGAAGTGAAAAGTTTATGCGCCCGCTTTGCTGACCATTTGCAGCAATGGCAGATAGATGGCCAACAGAATCGTAATCACGACTCCTGCCATAACAAACAGAATGGCGGGTTCGATCAAGCTCGTCAATTGTCCGAGTTTGACTTCGGTTTCAGCGTCGTAAAAGCCGGAAACTTCGTCCAGCATTTCTCGCAGTGAACCGGATCGTTCGCCAACGCCGATCATGTCGGTAGCCAGTTCGGGAACCCATCCCGCTTCAGCCAGACTTTCCGTGAACGGTTTGCCTTCGCGAACTTTCGGGAGCGCAGGTTCTGTTGAACGCAACAATTCACGGTTGGCGACCGAAGCCAAAGCGATTTGAAACGATTCGACGACGGTGATGCCTCCTGCCAGCAAGGTGGCCATACTGCGGGAAAATTGCGCCGTCGTCATTTGCCGAATCAGGTCGCCGATAATCGGAATCTTCAAAATCCAGCGATCCATGGTTCGCCTTCCGTTTTCGGTTTTTCTCCAGGAAACGATTGCCGCAATTAGGCCAGCCAAGGCAGGTGCCAGCCAGAACAAATTTTCTCGAATGGAAGAAGAAAAGCCGACGACAACTTTCGTGATGGTCGGCAATTCCGTTCCCATGTTGTCGTACAAGGATGAAAATTGCGGAATGACGAACGTCGTCAAGACGGTGACGAGAATGGTCGCCGCGCAAAGCAGCAAGATAGGATAGGTCAGCGCGCCGCGAATTTTTCGCCTCAGTTGGGCAATGGCTTTGGTGTATTCGACGTAGCGACGCAGCACGTCGTCCAGATTGCCGGATCGTTCGCCCGCGAGAATCGAAGCTGTATAAATTTTCGGAAAAGTTTCGCCTTGCGATGCAAAAGCCTCGGAAAGCGCACTACCTGATTTGATGCGCGTTTCCACATCCGCCAACACCGCGCGTAGTTTGGCGTTGGGCGATCTTTGCCGGAGCATTTGAATGGACTGTAGAACCGGCAATCCGGCATGAAGTAGCGCGGCCAATTGCTGGTTGAAGAGCAAAAAGTCATCCAGTTTGATTTTGACTGCTCGCTGGCTGGCGCCTCGGCTGCGGCCGCTGGTCAAGCTTGAACCTTCGACTGAGAAAATCCGATAACCTTCCAAGGCCAGCCGTTGACGAAGTTCTTGTTCGGACAATCCTTCGACTGTGCGCGTCACGATCTCGCCTGCCGGGGTTCCCAGTCTGCAAATAAATTCTGCCATGTTGTGCTGCTCTCGCTGAAAATTGTGTTCGCTAGTGTGAGTGGAGTTTCGTGTGCTAGCCAGACAAAACCATAGCCAGTTCCCAACGGCTTCATGAGGGTGTTGTGGGGTAACTGACAACTGAGACTATCTGTAAAGGGCAATCGGGGCGGTTTGAGGGTTCCGCTTCTTATCTTTTTATAGCTTCCAGATTCACTAACACGTTCGAAAATCATGACAATGGGCAAGGGAAGTCGAGATTTTCAAGTCGTGTTGATTAAGTCTATCCAGTCGGCAATACACACTTCGACTTTTTGAAAAAGAACTCCGCGTATTCCACGCTTCAAGCTTCGTTGGGTTTCAGAAAATTTTGGATTTCTTTTGGGGATGAAAAGGCGGTTTCATCGCTTCAAGCTTCGTTGGGTTTCAGAAAATTTTGGATTTCTTTTGGGGATGAAAAGGCGGTTTCATCGGCCAGTAAGGCGAAAAAAGAATGAGCGCAATCACCAAAGCGATTGCGCTCTGCAACAAATTGCCGTCGTAAACAGCGGCAATTCTGCGGTGGCCAGTGTGTGAGGTTTGTGTGAGGTAGCCTTCCGCGTCAATCAAACCTTTTATTTTTCACACAAGCTGCTTCCTCTGGTTGGGTACTCAACGCTGGAGCCGCAACTCGGCGGAATGACCGGAATCTTGATTGAATACCCCGGAGCATTGTAGGTCGTTGCGTAGCGCAAATTGTGTCCGCCTGTAAACGAACCTACCCTTGTTGCAGTTGCACCCATCAGAGGAACTGTCGAGAGTGTGATGGTAGCGCCAGACGTGTCGCAATCAATTGTCTTGGCACCATTGGCAAAAAACGCCGCCCATCCCGTACGGCCTGTGGGAACGATTATGTTTAGAGGGGGTGAGGTGCGAACGGACGTAATTCTTTGTTTGTCTGAAGCGAGATAACAATTCAACGGAAGTTGTCCGGAGTAGGTGCGTTCCGCGTCATCATGCATCAGGAAAAACAGGGTTCCGGCAAATGAATTTCCGCCAGTGACCAAATTTTGAACAGGGGAGTAAACGTAAATTCTGGTATCAGCTAAAGGCGCTCCGACTGCTCCCACCTGACTTGGAAAACTGTCAAGCACCATTGTGTAAGGCAGGTAGTCATACTGCGCGCCATTGAAGAACATCGTGGAAGTAACACCGTCTGAATTGACAGGTGAAGCGAAATTTCCATCTCGACGTGCAACAGCCATTGCCGCCAAGCCAAAGCGGTGAGCCGTTGACGTCACCACCAATTCATCGCCAGCGAGAAAGTTGAAGCTGACCGGACGGCCTTCACTGTCGACCGCAACAGCGACCAGATACCCGGTCACATTGGGATCAAGGTCGGAGGCCAGAAAGGTTGTGGTTTGATTGCCGGTCAGGCACATGAAGGCATCGGCGATGCCGCAGGTAACACTGTCAACGAAAAACACGTGAATCACGATGTCCTGAGTCGGATGAACATTGGTGATGTTGAACCGTGTATTGACTTGGGAACTGAGCGCGTCGCTGGTGTAGTAATTAAAGAATAAAACGCTTCCGAGTTTGTTCTCACTGATGCCAAGGCCTTGGGCTGCGTCGTTGGCACTACCGGGAAGCCCTGGAATGTTTTGGCCATAAGCCTGGTCGCTCAGCGCTGCAAGGCAGATCAGCACGCTAAGTGCGATGCAAGAAAAATGGAAAGATTGAATACGGCGATGTGAGGTTCGCATCCTGTTCTCCTCTTGACGCGGCGTCAGCCCTTACTGCACTTGACTGGCCAGCGAGCAAAATTGAATTTTGCTCAAGCCACACGGGACTAGGCACGGCTCGCCGAAGAAATAGAATTCAACGTAAAACGGAAGATTGATGGCTTCCCAGTTGCCCAGTGAGAAATATCAACGGGGAGGCTATTAGTTCGCACAACAGAGCAAGAAAGCTTGTAAAACGATTGACGATCCCCAAACAAAAAACTGCTGACCACAAAAAACAAAACGGATCGCATTACGTTAATTGTCAGGGACGGGGTCGCGGCTGCGAAAAGGAAACTTCATTGCGAAGCATTTGAGGTTCGCTGCCAACGCGGCGCGGATTGTAGCTTTGATGATGTGGGGAGTCAACCGGCTTTTCATCGTCGCAAAGGTTTAATGCTCATTTGGTAACTGCTGTGTGTCTAATGTGAGATCATCGTGTGCAGATGTGCTTTACGCCTGCAGTGTTACCGTAAGCGTGGCTAGCCAAAGGTGTGACGTCGTGCTAATCTGTCGGCTCTTTTGGCTAAGTCCTGTTTTGGAACGAAACAGTCTTTGACGACGCCGTTTAGCGGACGCCTCTACGCATACGATTGAGACAAATTTCAAATATTTACCGTGTAATTCAGTAGCGGTGCATATCCAATTGGTTCAAAGGAATTGAAGTCACAGTGATTGGCCAGGAATACGAAGTTACTCGTTCGATGGAGTCTTCTGTCGCGATTGCGGTTAGCAAAGGGCGAGCGACGGCAAGCACTCCGCCGGGCAAGTTAAGTCTGAGTTTTGTGGGCGGCTTGTGTGCTGGACGCATCAGTCTGTTCCTGACCCGTCAGCGCACCTCAATTGGAAGAGGGGAAGATTGTGATGTCGTGCTTGACGGGCACACTGTATCGCGGCTTCACTGTGAAATCATCCGGCTTGGCCAGGTTTATGTGCTTCAGGATTTCAGTCGCAATGGCACGTTCTCAAATGGTCAGCGAGTCCAAAAGACGCAATTGCAGGATGGCGACCAGATTCGCATTGGCCAGAATATCTTGCTGGTTCACCTTACGTCTTCGGTGGGAACCGGAGTGTTATCGGGGCGTCAAACCACCCCGAATCGGTTGCCGCCAGTGATTGCGCTTAATCCGCATATCGTCGTCAAAGGGTTGGAGGATGGAGTCACCCAACCATTCAGCGAAGATCGCATTACCATTGGGCGACGCACGGATAATCAGGTCATTCTTGACGGCGATAACATTTCCCGAAATCACGTTGCAGTCGAACGCCGCCAGAGCAAGTATTTTGTGAGTGATCTTGGCAGCGCGAACGGCACGTACCTGAACGAAGAACGTATCGAAGATTCGGTCGAATTGACGGAGGGTGACCGTCTG
Organism: Acidobacteriota bacterium; assembly: GCA_016789645.1. Taxonomy (GTDB): domain Bacteria; phylum Acidobacteriota; class Blastocatellia; order RBC074; family RBC074; genus RBC074. Next base: position 4,568 of record JAEUQP010000361.1, read on the forward strand.
CGGATCGGGAATTACACGTTGACGGTCAGCTTTCACGAGCAGGACTGTGTCTTAAACTTTAAGAAGCCAACAAAATGATTGGTGGCAATGGCGCGAGATATTCGACGCGCTGATTCGGCAATTCAACCCTTATGCTCGGACGCACTATTGGCAATTACGAAGTTGTCAGCCCGTTTGGCGAAGGCGGGATGGGAGAATTGTATCTGGGGCGTCACACTCGTCTGGCGCGCGAAGTCATCATCAAAACCATCCGCACGGAAGATTTCAGTCCGCGTCAGGTCGAGCATTTGCGCGAACGGCTGGAACGCGAAGCTTTTGTGCAATCACAACTCGACCATCCGAACATTGTCCGAGTTTATGATTTCATTGCCAGCGGCGATACTACCTGCATCGTCATGGAATATGTGCCGGGGCGCGATTTGAGAAAAATGATTACGCGCGAAACCGGTCCGATTCCTGATTCTCGTGCGTTGAAATTGTTCAAGCAGGTGCTGGCGGCGATTGATTACGCCCACAATTTCATTTATGCCGATAAAACCGGAGCTCGCCATCAAGGCATCATTCACCGCGATCTGAAACCTGCCAACATTCTGGTTACGCCGGATGACGTGGTCAAAGTCACGGACTTTGGCATCGTCAAGGTTCGAGGCGTCAAAGGCGGCACGCAAATGGGATTCAATCCCGGCACGCCGGAATACATGAGTCCTGAGCAGGCGCGCGGTCGTGAACTGGATCATCGGTCGGATATTTACGCGCTTGGCGTCGTGCTTTACGAAATGCTGACCGGACACGTCCCGTTTGAAGGCGATGGCAGCGGAACGTCCGATTACGAAATTCGGCGCGGACACATTGAAATGGCCGTGCCTGCGATGTCTGAGTTTTATCCGGGAATTTCTCCGGAACTGGAAAAGATCGTTCTCAAGGCGCTGGAGAAAAATCCCGATGATCGGTTTCAAACCGCCCGCCAGTTTCTTGAGTTGTTGGAAGAATACGAGATGACCGGCGCGGCCAAGATTACAGGCCGGATGTTGGGAGCGCGACAAACTGTGGTAGCTGAGGGGCGCGGAACTGCGCGGCAAAGTCTGGCAGATGCTCCAACTGTTGGCATTGGCAACACGGTTGTTACCGATCCGAATCGTCCTTCGGTTTCCTCTCCAAGATCAGGCAACAATGCCGTCAGTTTGCCGTCGAATAACTCCTCTAACGCAGGAGCGTATTCTCGTCCCAACGTCGTTCGCCAAGGCGGTGAGCAAAAATCGAAAGTCCCGCAACTCATTGGCATCGCGTTCACCGCAGTGATTGTCGTTGCGATTTCCGCCTGGTTGTTGACGCGCAAGCCAAATCCGCCGGTTGTTACTTCTATGGATGGAACGCCGCTGGAGATGAAAGCCATACCGGGCGGGGAATTCATGATGGGACGCGATGATGACAAAGCCAGCGATTTTGAAAAACCCGCTCACAAGGTGACAGTTGCGCCATTTTTCATAGACACCCATGAAGTGACCAATGAGCAATATGCCGAATTTGTCCGGCGCAACAATCGGAGCGCTCCGGATCATTGGGTAAACGGTGCGCCACGTTCCGGTGAAGACAGATTCCCAGTGGTCAATGTGACCTGGTTTGATGCCAGAGATTACTGCGAATCGCGTGGCAAACGCTTGCCAACCGAAGAGGAATGGGAATTCGCGGCTCGTGGCAAGGAAAATTATCTTTATCCGTATGGCAACGAATGGAAGCCACAGTTTTCCAGTGCGTCTCCTTCACCCGACCAACTTGGGAAACTGAGCGTAGTAGGGAGTTACCCGGCGGGTGCCAGCCCTTTTGGAGTGTTAGATATGGCTGGCAATGTTGCTGAATGGACGGCAAGTGACTACAAACCTTACCCGAACAGTTCTGCCAAACCGGATGACGGAAACAAGATTCAACGCGGCGGTTCGTTCATCAATTTGCCGAGTCAACAAACGGCAACGGATCGCTTCTTCAATTTTCCTGTGAAAAAGTTCGACTACGTCGGGTTCCGTTGCGCCAAAGACAAACAATAACTTTTTTGTGCTGGTAAAAATGAAAGTCTTTAAGCCGCAAGTTGTCATCAACCGCTTCTTTTTGCCAACCACCCTTTGTCTGGTTCTGTTTTCCATTCCTGCCCTGGCTCAACGCGAATACACCGTCGTCAAACCGCGTGAACGATCTGCGTCTGAAAGTGTCGCCGTTCGTACAAAAGCCGCCCAAGCGAGCAAAGGCGTGTTGGCCGTGGTGCTTGATCCGGTTATCAACGGTCAAATCATCGTGAAAGACCCGGTGACCGGAAAACTGGTTGAAAAGCGCGAGGCAGGCGAATTGGGAAAAGCTGAGTTCGAATTGCGGAGAGGAAAAATCTATCAGATAGAGGTTTCGTATCCCGGTTACCTGAGTGCGTCCGGCAAATCTAAAACGCTCAGGGCCAGCGAGATTCTGCGTCTCAAACTTATTCCACAAACTGCCCGGTTCAATTTGCAAGGATTGCCTTCTGGCGCTCAGATATTTGTTGATGACAAGTTGCAAGCGACGGTCGGTCAAAACGGCGTGGCGGCAATCGCTGAGGTTTCGCCAGGAAAACATTTGCTTCGTATTAGCCATTCTGAGTACAACGATTTCCTCGACAACTTTGAAAATCTCGAAGCTGGTTCCGAGATTAATTACAGCCGCATCCCGCTCACGCGCGTTGCCAAGTTGATGATTCAGGGAACGCCGGGCGCGACGGTGTTGATTGACGGCGCGGTGCAGGGAAAGATTCAGCCCGATGGCACGGTCAGGATTAACTATGAATTGGATCGCGCGGCGGAACGAACGATCAGCGTCGAATTGATCGGTTATCAATCCTGGTCGAAGTCGGAACTGCTTGCTCCCGGTCCGCGAACGATTGAAGTCCGGTTGGCTCCGATTTTGACCTCGCAAGGTGTTTCAGACACGTTTGATTCGTTCATCTATTGGCAACATCCGTCAACCTGGCAATTGGTGACAGTCGGAAAAAACAAAAAGCTGAAGGTGCAAGGTTCGGAACCTGGCTTGTTGAAAGACCAGGTGTACCGCGACATTGATGAAGACAGCAGCTTTATTCTCTGGCTGGACGATGGAAAGGGAGCGACCTGGGTGGTCAAAGCGGACAAGGAAGGGCGCAATTATTATCTTTTCCATCTGGCTGGCCCGAAATCCACGACTCACGCGCCCAATAAGTTTTATACGTACATCGTCAGAAACGGAGCCGCTCCCGAAGACGTCAGTGTGCCGTTTCCGATTTTGGCGGAACTCAATCAAACGGCTTCTTACCAGATCAATATTGAAGTCAGCGGAGAAAGGATTCGCCATTGGATTACTTCCAGTGATACGGGAGAAAAAATGGGACTCGGTTCGTGGACAGATACCAGTCCCACCAAAGAGAAATTTTTGTATGGCACGTTTGGCTTCCGTTCGTTGAGTGGCGAGGTCTTTTCGGTGGATGAA
>JAEUQP010000394.1 GCA_016789645.1 Acidobacteriota bacterium
TCCGTGCCGAAATCGAAGATCGAAAGAATGTTTGGATGCGAGAGAGCGGCGACGGCTTTGGCTTCGCGCTCGAATCGGCGCAGAGCTTCGACGTTTTGGGCCAGATGTTCGGGCAGGATTTTGACGGCGACATCACGGTCAAGCCGCAAATCGCGCGCGCGATACACTTCACCCATACCGCCCGCACCGAGCAGGGAACTGATGCGGTAATGACCAAGCGTGCGCCCGATGATGGATTGTTTTTCCGCTACCATCCCGGCAGCGATGTCTGCGGGAGGTTGTTCGATGAAGCTGGCCGCTTGGTCGTGCGAAGCCAGCAGGGATTCAACTTCACGGCGCAGTTCTTCATCGTCCGCGCAGGCTTCGGCCAGAAAGCCGACGCGACGGTTCGGCTCGCGTTCCAGCGCAAGGTGATAGATGTTCTCGATAAGTTGCCAGCGTTCAGGTGACATTCAGGATTCCTGCCGGGGGTCGGTGGTCAGTAAACCAGAAAAGGCGATTAAAAATCCTTGGCTGAGCTTAATTCCACTTGCTCTTTTATTCAGCTTGAGTGTGAGACAGTTCGCGGTGCAACCAGGATTTGGAGAAATTCCAATCGCGGATGACCGTGATTTCGGAAACGTTCAACACTTTTGCGGTTTCTTCGACGCTTAAACCGCCGAAGAACCTCAGCTCGACCACTTGCGCTTTGCGGGCGTCGAAATTGGCCAGTTCTTTCAGCGCGTCGTCCAGCGCCACCAGTTCCGCCGCGCGTTCTTCAGAAACAGTCAGGGCTTCGTCCAGCGAAACGACAGGCGCTCCGCCGCCGCGTTTGCTGTACTGTTTTGACCGCGCGTAATCCACCAGAATATGGCGCATGGCGCTGGCCGCAACGCCGAAAAAGTGTTCACGGTTTTGAAAGTGTTTGTCCTGCTGGCCGACCATCTTGATAAAGGCTTCGTTAATCAGCGCGGTGGTTTGCAGCGTATGGCCTGGATTTTGCCGAGCCATGTACCGATGCGCCATTTGACGCAATTCTCCCTCGACCAATCGCATCAATTGATCCAATGCCAATTGATCGCCATTGCTCCAATCCGCCAGAAGTTGTGTGACTTCGTGAGACGTTGTGGCCATCGTTTCTCCCGGTTGTTGATGAAAGCTGTTACAGGCTGCGCGGACTGACACGCGGATTATAGACCCGCGGGTCAGCAGGCAGAAGCAGTTGGCAAAAAAGTCGAAGATTTTTTGCGGTGATGATAGCTGGCGGCGAGGCTTCGCGTTTATCTGGGTGAGAGCGAAAGAAAGCGGCTCTCGGAAAAACAGGGAAGCAGTGACAGGCGAGCGCCGGAAACGCAACCCACCAACTCAAACCCAACAAGGAGAATGTCATGAAAACCGTATATGCCGAAGAAATCGAACTGAACGTGGAAGAAATGGAAACCGTGATTGCCCCCGCACTCTTGCCGAACCACAACGAAGCGGTGGAAGTTGACCTGAGCGTCGAAGAAATGGAAGAAGTGATCGCGCCGTACACCCGCAACCACAACGAAGCGGTGGAAGTTGATCTGAGCGTCGAAGAGATGGAAGAAGTGGTCGCCCCTTTTATTCTCTGGAACCACAATGAATCTGTGGAAATTGAGCTAAGTTTGGAAGAGATTGAAGAAGTGGTCGCCCCCTTTATTCTCTGGAACCACAATGAATCTGTGGAAATTGAGCTGAGTTTGTAAGAGATGGAAGAGGTGGTCGCCCCTTTTATCTTTTGGAACCACAACGAAACGCTGATCCGCGACGTTCAGCGAGTTTTGGATGCTGAGTATTGAAAATCAGGTTTCTTCTTATCGCTCGTGAAGTTGCAATCTCAGCCCGACTTAACGGGCGATAAGAGGAATGACAACAGAAGTCCCAATACCATTAACCCGAATGTAAGAATAAGTACGGTGCAAGCTCCTCTACGTCCCAGCAGCCAATTCCAACCGAAGAAAAAGAATTCCAACAGCATAAACCGATCAATTGAACACTGCGGCCAACCAGGATCTGGCGAGTTGGTCTATCTGTAGCCAGAGGCCGGCGAGAAGAATTCCAAGTTAAAAAGATTTGTTGTGATGGTGATAGCTCTCGTTTGAATTTCTCGTTTATCTGGGTGAGAGCGAAAGAACGTGGCTCTCATACATCGGGAAAGCGAAAAGGTAAGCGGCCTCAAAACGTTACCCGGACTTCAAACTCGGCGACTGGTGGAATAACCGTCGCCTAACCTAAGCGGAGGAACCTTATGTTCACAGGTAAAAAACAGTATTTCTGTCGCCTGGCAATAGCCATGGTCGTAGCTTTGGGATTGATGACACCTATTCAGGCATCGTGTCCTCAGGTGATTCCGAATGGGAGTGCTTACCAAAAACTGGCGGCTGATTGGTGGAAATGGGCTTTTTCATTTCCTACCAGCATCAACCCGCTTTTTGATGAAACCGGTTCGCAAGCCTATCTGGGCGATCGTGGAAACGTCTTTTTCCTGGCAGGCGTTTATAACGTCACAGGCACGGCAACGCGCACCGTTACCGTGCCTGCCGGAAAACCACTTTTCTTCCCGGTCTTGAACTCGGAATATGACAACGTGTTGTTCCGCCCGCCTTATCTGGGAGGCCCAATCACACCTCCCCCTCAACCCAATCCTTTGTCAGTGCCAGAACTTTATGCTGCATCCGCAGACGTGGTTGCGCTGACCAGTGAATTGCATGCCACGGTTGATGGCTGTTCCATCCCCGGCTTGTTTAGCTATCGAGCAAAATCGGCTCCCTTTAGCTTCCGGCTTCCGGCGACGGATAACATCTATCAGTTTTTCGGCGTTGATGTTTCCGGCACTGTGGCTCCGGCTATAACAGACGGGTATTGGCTGTTCTTGCAACCATTGCCACCCGGAAATCACACGGTCAATTTTGGCGGAACTTTCGGAGCGCCCGTGAATTTCACGCTAGACATTACGTATCACATCACCGTAATGCCGTGATTTTGCCAAGCGCATTAGGTTGAGTTTCCAAATTTCTTGGAACGACTGAAACCAATAACGAAGTGTACTTTTCTTCTCTGCCGTTGATTCACGTGTTCGGCTTTAGTCCGAAACGTACTCGCCTAGGTTCAACGGCAGAGTCTTATTTGATGGAGGCTGCGATGATTACGACGACGTTGAATGCAATCCGGCAGACCCAGCATCTTGGTGGTTCGATTTCGACCGAAGCTTACGACGATGGAGAGTTGGAAGCGTTGTTCAGCGAATCGGCTGATCTCGGGG
>JAEUQP010000404.1 GCA_016789645.1 Acidobacteriota bacterium
GTCTTCCGCTCCGGCTTCCAGCGCGAGTTCCATCATCTCGTCTTCGCTCTTCAACGCCGCGTCAATCACGATCTGGCCTTTGCGATTGAACATCCACGAAACGGAATTCGATTCGCCCAGATTGCCTCCGTTTTTGGAAAACACGTGACGGATTTCCGCTACCGTGCGATTGCGGTTATCGGTCGTCGTGTTGACCATCACAGCCACGCCGCCGGGGCCGTAGCCTTCATACGTGATTTCGTCGTAACTGACGCCTTCCAATTCGCCTGTGCCGCGTTTGATCGCCTTCTCAATTGTGTCGTTCGGCATGTTCGCCGCTTTGGCGTCGCTGACGGCTTTGCGTAACCGCGCGTTGATGCTGACATCGCCGCTGCCGCCAGAGCGCGCGGCGATGGTCAATTCCTTGATGAGCTTGGTGAACAACTTGCCGCGCTTGGCATCCAGCGCGCCTTTTTTATGCTTGATCGTATGCCACTTCGAATGTCCCGACATTGGACAATTACCTCGATTAGTAGGGAAAGATTGTTTGGAATGAAGGCGGCGAATATAGCACGCGATTTCCGCAATCGTAAAATCGCTGATGAGTTGACGTGTTTGCCGCGGTGTTCAACTGGCCTGTAGCCTGGCCAGCAGTGATTTCAACTCGGCAAAAATCCGTTGGTCGGTTAACTCACCCCCTTCCAGCTTTACTTTCAGCACGCCGGTTGGCGAGAAGCTGGCGGCTTTGTTTTCTTCCAGCAGCTTCATCAATTTTTCAGGATCAACCTTCGCCTTTTCGCTGAGTTTGATCGAAACACTATCTTTGACGCGGTCAATCGAAACGATTCCGATGCTTTGAGCTGCGCGGCGAACGCTGGCGAATTCAAACAGATTCTCGACCGAATCCGGCATTCGCCCGTAACGGTCAGAGATTTCTTCGTGAACGCGCGCCAGTTCTTCATCGTCGTGCGCCGAAGCGATGCGTTTGTAGGTTCGCAGTCGCTGGCTCATATCGAAGATGTAATCGTCCGGGATTCGCACGTCTACGTTCAGGTTCAACTGCGTGCTGATATCTTCTTCGATGTCTTCGCCGCGCAATTCGTGAACTGTGCGTTCCAGCATGGTCGTGTACAAATCGAATCCGATGGCGTCAATGTGGCCGGATTGTTGCCCGCCCAGCAGGTTGCCGGCTCCGCGCAATTCCAGATCGAGCGCCGCAATGCGGAAGCCCGCGCCGAGATCGGAAAATTCACGAATCGCGGCCAGTCGCTTGCGCGCGATCGGAGTCAGTTCGCGTTCGGAAGGAATCAGCAAATACGCATAAGCCCGGCGATTCGACCGTCCGACTCGGCCACGAAGCTGGTACAACTGCGACAAACCGTACGCGTCGGCGCGATTGATGATGATGGTATTGGCTCGTGGAATGTCTATGCCGTTTTCGATGATTGTGGTTGCCACCAGCACGTCGTATTTGTAATCCACGAAATCCAGCACGGCCTGTTCCATCTCTTTTTCGCCCATCTGCCCGTGGGCGACGATGAAGCGCGCCTGTGGCACAAAGCGTTGCAACAGTGCGGCGATTTCGTTGATGGATTCAACGCGATTGTGAACGAAGAACACCTGGCCTTGCCGCTGCAGTTCCTGCTCGATGGCGCTGCGGACAATCTGTTCGTTGAACGGAACGACGTTGGTTTGAATCGCCAGCCGGTCGCGCGGAGGCGTTTCAATCAACGACATATCGCGCACGCCCAGCAAGGACATGTTCAGCGTGCGCGGAATCGGTGTGGCGCTCATGGTCAAAACGTCCACGCGTTTTTTCAGATGCTTCAACCGTTCTTTGTGCGCGACGCCGAAGCGCTGCTCTTCGTCAACGACGACCAAACCCAAATCCTTGAAGTTCAAATCGCGCGACAAAATCCGATGCGTGCCGACGACGATGTCTACTTTGCCGGCTTCGATGGCGGCAACGACTTCTTTCTGTTCTTTGGGCGAGCGAAACCGTGACAGCAATTCTATACGCGCCGGAAACGCGGCAAAGCGCGAACGGAAGTTGGAAAAGTGCTGATACGCCAGCACCGTCGTAGGCGTCAGCACGGCAACCTGTTTGCCTTCCATGACAGCTTTGAACGCGGCGCGCATGGCGACTTCGGTTTTGCCGTACCCAACGTCGCCGCACAACAGACGGTCCATCGGCGTCGGTTGTTCCATATCACGTTTGGCGTCTTCAATGGCTTTGGCTTGGTCAACGGTCAATTCGTAAGGGAAAGCGGCTTCAAATTCCTGCTGCCACGGAGTGTCTGCGCTGAAAGCGTACCCGGTGACCAATTTTCGCTGAGCGTAGAGTTTCAATAATTCTTCTGCCATGTCGCGCATGGCGCGTTTGGCTTTGGCTTTGGTTTTGGCCCAGGCAATGCCGCCGAGTTTATCCAGCGACGGCGAACTCATTTCGCCGCTGGAAAATTTCTGCACCAGATCGAGCCGTTCGACCGGCACGTAAAGCCGCGCGCCATCCGCATAAGTCAGCAACATGAATTCGCGCTTCGGCTTTTCGGTCTTCTGCGCTTCGCCAATCATTCGCGCGTAAACTTCCGCCGCAGTTTCTTCGCCTTCGGTGTCAATCTGGATCAATCCCTGAAACTGGCCAATCCCATGGTCAATGTGGACGACGTAATCGCCGATCTTCAAATCGCGAAAGTCGGAAATAAACGCAGCGGATTGCGAGCGTTTTTTTCTGGAAGTTTTGACCGGCTGACCGGCGTGAACGGCTTCGTCAAAAATGTCTGCTTCGGTGTAAACCGCCAAATGCGCCGAAGACAACGCAAACCCTGTCGAAACATCGCCAACGATTAGCGTGATCGGGGATTGCGAAACTCCGGTTTGCGATGTGTCGGCGATCCACAATCCGAAGTCGGCGATTTCAACACCGGGCACTTCATATTCGCCCAGCATTTTGCGAATGCGGTCGGCGACGCCATTGCTGGGCAATACGAAAACGGTGTGCGTGCCGATTAACGTCTGCTGTTTCAGATCGCGGGCAAGGTCGGCTACGTGGCCGTGCCAGCGGCGAACCGAGCGCGAGATGATTTCAACTTCATTGGGTTCTGGTTCAGGTGGGAACAGAAACAGCGGAGCGGATTGTTCTCGGTTGGCCAGTTCTGTGAATCTGTTTTGAGGAGCGCTTTCAAGCGTCGTGTTCGTAGTTCCGCCTTCAGGCGGTGTCACGGTTTCTGTGCCTAATTCTTCCTGAAGCTCAAACGCTGCATTTCCCAACAAGCGCAATTCGATGCGCTGAGTTTGTTCGATCCGGCGGCGCAGTTCGTCCGGCGTCAAAAAAAGTTTGTCAGGAGCCAGCGCCAGTTCATCAATGGATTCAGCGCGATCATAACCAAGCTGCAATTCGTCGAGCGTCGAACGAATCTGCTTTTCCAGTTCCGCTGGTTCGTCAACCACCAAAACCGTATCTTTCAGATAATCAAAAATCGAAGCCGTCAACGGTCGCGCCAAGGGCATCAGGTATTCCCAACCTTGAAATTCTTCGCCTTCGTCGGCGAACACCAGCCGGTCACGCAACGCACGTTCGTACTTTTCATCATTCCAATGCTCGCGCGCGATTTTCGCCCAGTGACGAAAATCGTCGCGGCTGGCGCGTTCGTCACGCATCGGAGCGATCAGGGCTTCTTTGACTTCGCGCAATGATCGTTGCGTTTCAGGATCGAATTCGCGGATGGAATCAATCTCGTCGCCAAAAAATTCGACGCGCATCGGATACGGAACGCCGTCTTCTTTATTCAAGCTGGCGCTGGGCGAATAAAAATCCAGAATGCCTCCGCGCGAAGAAAACTCGCCGATGCCTCCGACCGGATCGGAGCGCACATACCCAACTGCCGCCAGATGCTCGATCAAATAATCCAGCGGCAATTCTTCGCCGACTTTCAGCGCGACGACCGCTTGTTTGATTTCGTCCACTGCGACGAAACGACGCATCAACGAACGTGCACTGAGCATGACGATGTCGCCCATCCCGGCGGTCAATCGCCACAATGCCAACGCGCGGCGTTCCAGAATCTCCGCGTGAGGCGACGTCCCGCTGTACGGATCGCTTTCCGAAGTCGGAAGCGTAAAGACTTCGTTTTCGCATTCTTCGCGGCGATTCAGTTGGCAATAAAAAAAGCGCAGATCGCGCTCCAGGTCTTCCAGATCGCGGTTGCGCTGGCTGACGACAGCCAACCGTTTTCCTGTGGCGCGTTGCAGTGTCGCCAACATCAACGCTTTTGCTCCGCTGCCCAAGCCGGCGATGGACACAACGCGGCGACCGGCAGTGATGTCGGCAAACAGGCGTTGAAAAGTTTTCTCATGTTGCAGCATCTTCGTTTATTTCTGGGTTTACTTCTGACCGTAACGCTCGGCAATTCGTTCGATCACATCTGTTGTCGAACATCCTTCGACAAACGCCAGACTCATCACTTGGCCGCCAGCGGCTTCGACTTCTTCGCGGCCAATGATGGCGTCAAGTCCCCAATCACCGCCTTTGACCAGGATGTCGGGCAACAATGCCGCGATGATTTCGCGCGGAGTCGGTTCGTCAAACACGGTCACGAAATCCACACAAGCCAGCGCCGCCATGACTTCGGAGCGTTCGGCTTCGGTCAGAATTGGGCGTTTGTCGCCTTTCAGTTCGCGGACGCTGCGGTCGCTGTTCAGAGCGACAATCAAGGCGTCGCCCAGCGCGCGGGCTTGTTGCAGGTAACGCACGTGTCCGGGATGCAGCAGGTCGAAACAGCCGTTGGTGAAGACGACCTTCTTTCCGGCTTGGCGCAAACGGTCGCGTTCGGTTCGCAATTGGTCGAGCGGCAGGATTTTCATAAGTCGGGCATCTTAGTGAACCGTTGCACTCGAAACAAGCGAGACGTCCGACTTTACTGAACCAGCCGGTTGTTTGAGAATGCAAGCTCGTTTACGACCTATTCATCACTGGAGTTTTATTGTGACCATCAACGATCCAAACACGATTGAAACCATCTTGAACCAAAGCCGGACGATTGCCGTCGTCGGCTTGTCGTCAAACCCCATGCGACCGAGCTATGACGTTGCCGGTTATTTGCAACGCAATGGATATCGCATCATTCCGGTCAACCCGAATGAAACCGAAGTGTTGGGTGAACGCGCGTATCCGAGTTTGGCCGATGTGCCGGAACCATTCGATTTGGTGGACATTTTTCGCCGTTCGGAAGAAGCGGGGCATCACGTGGATGAAGCAATTCGGTTGGGAGCCAAAGCCATCTGGATGCAGGACGGCGTGATTGATGAAGCGGCGGCTCAGCGAGCGTTGGATGCGGGCTTGCTGGTTGTGATGGATGATTGCATCTTGCGACAGCACGTTCGGCGAAGAAGATGAGTCATGGCCAGTAAACACAGCAAAGGGCAGCCAGGAACTTCCTGAGCTGCCCTTTGTTTTCGGACACGGGTCGAGGAAAAACGTTTACAGTCTTCCAACCGACAGATAATTCAAAGGATTGACCGGACGGTCGTGCAATCGGACTTCGTAATGGCAATGCGGGGCCGTGGAACGACCGGTGCTGCCGACAGCGCCAATTTGTTTGCCACGCGCGATGTGCTGGCCGACTTCCACGTCAATGCGGGACATGTGGCCGTATCGAGTCGTGATGCCGTAACCGTGGTCAATGACGACTACGTTGCCATAACCGCCAAACACTCCCGCAAAGATGACGATTCCATCCGCTGTGGATTGAATCGGGGTTCCGTGATTGGTGGCGATGTCCAAACCGCCGTGCGATTCAGTGCCGCCTCCGCCAAACGGATTACGTCGCCAGCCAAATCCGTCGGTGATGTATCCGCGAACCGGCCAGCCGCTCGGTGTCGAAGAAAGCCGGATTTGATTCTTGTCAAACACATCTTTGATCTGGCGCAACTCGCTTTCCAATGCAGCCGTGACACGTTCCATGTCGCTGACGCTGGTATCAGAATCCGGACCTCCCTGGCCGATGTTGGCGCTGATGTCGGATTGGCGACTGAGGCCGGAAGCTTCGGCCAATTTGCGCTGGGTGGTATCCAACGCAGCCAGGCGGTTTTGCATGATGTCGTATTTGCTTTGGGCTTCCTGATTTTTTTCGCGGAGCAACCGATTTTCGTTCTGCATCAGGTTGAGCTTGGCGACGACAACGGCATGCTGAGCAAGCCGATAAGCACCATAGCTCACCGTCAATAAGCCGACGGCGGCAAAGCCAAGAATGGCGTAAAGCACATTGTGCGGAACATTGATTTTTCTGAGTTGGGATTTAGCTGTCGGAGCAAAAACAAAAGTATAAAAACGTTTGTCTTCTTTCATTGAATTAAGACTCCTCGCTCAAATAACCGCAAGTAGCCGATTACAAGCGTGGAAAACCACACTGCTTAACAACAAGTTTTTCCAGTGGGCTGTGAGTTTTTCTGAACTACTTATTTCTTGTCGTCGGGGGAAACTCACACGGGACGTAAATTCAGTGACGACAAAGCACCAAAACGATGGCGAAAA
>JAEUQP010000484.1 GCA_016789645.1 Acidobacteriota bacterium
TTCCGAAACCGTTTGCTAGTATGCGCGCTCGCTTGAGGAAGCCGCCAAGCGAAATTGACAATTCGGGCATATAACTCAGCGGTAGAGTGCTGTCTTCACACGGCAGAAGTCACAGGTTCGAATCCTGTTATGCCCATCAAAAGAAAAGCCGGAGTCCTTTCTCCGGCTTTTCTTTTTTCACGACTTCACTCAAGCTAAGGACGCAGGCGAGACGCCTGCGCTCCCAAGCCCCGCAAATCACAGGCACCACGGAAAGGGTTTCCAAAATGACGCCAGAAGAACGAGCGCGCCTGCGGATTGATGAACTACTAACCGCAGCGGGGTGGCAAGTCCAGGATTACAAACAGATGAACCTGAGCGCGGCAACGGGCATTGCGTTGCGCGAATTTCAGCTTCGCCAGGATGCAGCGGATTATTTGCTATTCGTAAATGGAGAACCCGTCGGCGTGGTCGAAGCCAAGCCGGAAGGCCACACGCTTTCCGGCGTTTCTGAACAATCGCGGAAATATCTGGAAGCCGTGCCGACGATCTTTACCGCCGCCGCCGTAGCGCCGCCATTCGCTTATGAAAGCACGGGAGTTGAAACCTTCTTTTGCGATTCCAGAGACCCGGATTCGCGTTCGCGCCGGGTGTTTTCGTTTCACAAACCGGAAACGCTGGGGAAATGGATGGAGCAGGAAAAGACGCTCCGCGCGCGGCTCAGGGAAATGCCGTCGTTGGTCATCAAAGACCTGCGCGAGTGCCAAATCGAAGCCATCACCGAACTGGAACAGTCCTTTGCCGAAGCAAAGCCGCGCTCGCTGATTCAAATGGCGACAGGCAGCGGCAAAACCTTCACCGCCGTCAGTTTCGTGTACCGATTGATCAAACACGCCGGAGCCAGGCGCGTGCTGTTTCTGGTGGATCGCAGTAACCTGGGCCGGCAAACGCTCAAGGAATTTCAGCAGTACGCCACGCCAGACGACGGTCGCAAATTCACGGAGCTGTACAACGTTCAGCATTTGACCTCGAACAAGCTCGATCCGGTTTGCAAAGTCACGATCACGACGATCCAGCGGCTCTATTCCATGCTGCGCGGCGAAGAAGAATACGACGCTTCGCTGGAAGAGCATTCGCAATTCGACACGCTGCCGGTGGATGCCAGACCGAAAGATGTCGTGTACAACCCGGCCATCCCGATTGAATTTTTCGATTTCGTCATCACAGACGAATGCCATCGTTCGATTTACAACCTGTGGCGGCAGGTGTTGGAGTATTTCGACAGCTTTTTGATCGGGTTGACGGCGACGCCCAGCAAACAGACGCTGGGATTTTTCAACCAAAACCTGGTCACGGAATACAGTCACGAAAAAGCTGTCGCTGACGGCGTCAATGTTGGGTACGAAGTCTTCCGCATCAAAACCGAAATCACCGAACGCGGCAGCAAAGTCGAAGCCGGATTTCACGTGGATTTGCGCGACCGGCAAACGCGCAAAGTGCGATGGCAAAAACTGGACGAAGATTTTCAGTATCAAGCCAATCAGCTTGACCGGTCGGTGGTTGCCAAAGATCAAATCCGCACGGTCATTCGCACGTTCCGCGACAATCTGCCGCAAATCTTTCCCAACCGAACCTGGGTTCCGAAAACGCTGATCTTTGCCAAAGACGATTCGCACGCCGAAGACATTGTGGAAATCGTCCGCGAAGAATTTGGCAAAGGAAACGAGTTCTGCAAAAAGATCACGTATCGCACCACGGGCGAAAAGCCCGAAGATTTGGTGACCAGTTTTCGCAATTCGCCGAATCCGCGTATTGCCGTCACCGTGGATATGATTTCGACGGGCACGGACATCAAACCGCTGGAATGTTTGATCTTCATGCGCGATGTGCGTTCCAGCCTGTACTTTGAACAGATGAAAGGCCGTGGCACGCGCACCATTGGCGATGACGATTTGATCAGCGTCACGCCCGACGCACGGCACAAAACCGGATTCATCATCGTGGATGCTGTCGGCGTGTGCGAAACCGACAAGACGGATTCGCGCCCGCTGGAACGCAAGCGGAGCATTTCGTTCGACAAGTTGTTGCTGCAAGTGGCGATGGGAAACCGCGACGCCGATACGATCACTTCGCTGGCCGGACGGTTGGCAAAACTGGATCGAGAGTTGAACGACGTTGACCGACAGGAAATCAAAGTCGTCAGCGGCGGCATTCCCTTGAAACAAATAACCTGCGAACTGCTGGCGGCGGTTGATCCCGACCGGCAGATTGAAAAGGCGCGGGAAATGTTCAGCACCGAAGCGCCGGACGAAGCGCAGATCAAAAAAGCCGCCGCCGCGTTGGTCAAAGAAGCCTGCAAACCGCTGGACGATCCGAAATTGCGCGACACGCTGATCGCCATCAAAACGCGCAACGAACAGGTGATAGATACCGTCAGCCAGGACAAAGTGTTGTTTGTCGGCTTTGACGAAGCGGCGAAGGAAAAGGCGCGCAGCGTCGTCGAAAGCTTCAACCGGTTTATCGAAACGAATCGGGATGAATTGACGGCGTTGCAGATCATTTACAGCCAGCCGCACGGCAAACGGCATTTGACCTACAGCGCCATCAAACAGCTTGCCCAGGCGATTGAAAAACCGCCGTACAACTTGCGAGCGGAAAGCGTTTGGCAAGCGTATGCGCAACTGGAAAAGTCTCGCGTCCGAGGCACGCCGCAGCGCGTGTTGACCGACCTGATTTCGCTGATCCGGTTTGCCGTGGGCGAAAGCAGCGAGCTTGCCCCGTTTGCCGAATCAGTCAACGAACGCTTTGCGGCCTGGTTTTCGGCGCAGCAGAAAGCGGGCAGAATCTTTTCCGTCGAACAAAAACAGTGGCTGGAAATGATCAAAGACCACATCGCCACTTCCCTGCGAATTGAGATGGAAGATTTCGACGAAGTGCCGTTCACGGAAAAAGGCGGACGGATGAAAGTTTATCGGCTGTTCGGCAACGAACTGCCGAACATTTTGGATGAACTGAATGGAGTGCTGGCGGCTTGATGTTTGCTTGATGCTTGGAGTTCCGCGTTTACGCGGTTTACACCATTTGTTTATCCTGCCCGCCTGAAGGCGGAACTCCAAACACGAACGAATGAAAGTTTATCGGCTCTTCGGCGACGAACTACCGAGCATTTTGGATGAACTGAATGGAGCGTTAGCGGCGTGATGTTTGGAGTTCCGCGTTTACGCGGTTTACATCATTTGTTCATCCTGCCCGCCTGAAGGCGGAACTCCAAACACGAACGGATGAAAGTTTATCGGCTGTTCGGTAACGAACTGTCGAGCATTTTAGATGAACTGAATGGAGCGTTAGCGGCGTGATTATTGATCCTCAGATTCCAAACGGATTGCCTAAAAGTTGGGGAACGGTAGTAATTGATGAAGTAGCAGAAATCAATCCGGCGCTGCCAATAAGCAATCTTCCAGAAGATACAGAAGTTTCATTCTTACCGATGAAAGCGGTTGAGGAAGAATCCGGCTTCTTTAACCCAGCTATGGCGAAAAAGTATGTTGAAGTAAGAAAAGGATATACACCGTTTGTAGATGGAGATGTGATTTTTGCGAAAATCACTCCTTGTATGGAGAACGGCAAAGCTGCTGTCGTCAATAAGTTGATCAACGGTATTGGCTTCGGCTCTACGGAATTTCACGTGATGCGTGCCGAACCGCGGGCATTGTTACCTCAATATCTCTTTTTCTTTGTTATTCAAAAGGCATTTCGGAAAGAGGCTCAAGCAAAAATGACCGGGTCGGCAGGTCAGAAGCGAGTCCCAACCACATTCATCCAAAAATCTCCCATCCCGATCCCTCCTCTCGCCGAACAGCGCCGCATCGTCGCCAAGATTGAAGAGTTGTTCACGAAGCTGGATGCGGGCGTGGCATCGCTGAAGGCGGCGAAGAAGCAGCTCAAACGCTACCGCCAATCGGTGCTCAAGGCCGCGGTGGAAGGCGAACTCACCCGCGCTTGGCGCGAGAAACACAAAGAAGAACTGGAACCCGCCTCTTTCCTGCTAGAACGCATCCTCCGCGAACGCCGCGCGAAATGGGAAGCCGACCAACTCGCCAAGATGCAGGCTCAAGGCAAGACGCCGAAGGATGGCAAATGGAAAACGAAGTATCAGGAGTCCGCCGTACCAGAGACTACTGAATTCCCGGCATTGCCATACGGCTGGACTTGGATAACTGTTGAACAGGCTGCATCGACTTCTCCGAATTCAATTACTGATGGTCCTTTTGGCTCTAACCTCAAGACTGAGCATTACACTTCCGAAGGCCCTAGAGTTATCAGGCTTCAAAATGTTGGTGATGGTCTTTTTCTTGACGCGCGTGCACACATCTCACAAACACATTTTGAACGACTCTCAAAACACAGAGTTTATCCTGGAGACTTGGTTATAGCTGCACTTGGGGAAAAACCGCCTCGTGCCTGTGTTATCCCTGAATCGGTTGGGCCAGCGATTGTTAAAGCTGATTGCATTCGCCTTAATTCTGATACTTCGCTTGCGATGCCTCATTATCTAAACTTTGTGCTTAATTCAGAACCGACGCGTAAACGCACTTCTGATGTTGTACACGGCATTGGAAGACCTAGGCTGAATTTGGGCGAGATCAAAGCCATCGTTTTGCCTCTTCCTCCGTTGGGTGAACAAGTGCAAATTGTCGCCGAAGTCGAACGTCGCCTCTCGGTCGCTGACGAGATCGAAGCGACGCTGGACGCCGAATTGAAGCGCGCCGAACGATTGCGCCAATCCATCCTGAAACGCGCCTTTGAAGGAAAACTGGTACCGCAAGACCCGAACGACGAACCGGCTTCGGCGTTGCTGGAACGCATCAAGGCGGAGCGTTCGAGTGTTCGGAGTTCCGCCTTCAGGCGGTCTGGTCGGAAAAAGACCGCGTAAACGCGGAACCCCAAACAGAATCAAACGGAATACCCGATGTACGACTTTCGCAAAATGACCCCGGAAATGCGCGCAGAGGTCGTCGCTCTGCGAAAAGCAAAAGGATTGCCCTGGCATTCGCCGCCGCATGGAAAAATGGGATATAGCGATCGCTATTTGGTCAGCGCAGCCTGTTACGAGCATCAGCGTTACATTGGCCTCAACCCGGAGCGGATGTCGGAGTGCGAAAAAGGCCTTCTTTCAGTTTGCGAAGGACTCGGATGCGAGGTGCATGCGTGGTGTGTATTGCCCAATCATTATCATCTGCTGCTGAAAAGTGGGGCGATCAAATCGCTCTGCCACGAAATCGGCAAATTTCACGGACGCTCTTCCAGACAATGGAACCAGGAAGAAAGTCGCGCCGGGCGTAAAGTCTGGTATCGTTGTTTCGACCGCGAGATACGGTCTGAACGACATTTTTACGCGAGTCTGAATTATGTCCATCACAATCCAGTGCATCACGGATATGCCGAGAAGTGGATGGATTGGCCCTGGTCAAGTGCGTCACTCTTTCTTGAACAGATTGGACGCGAAGAAGCAGAGAGAATTTGGCGAACGTATCCCATTCTCGATTACGGAAAGAAGTGGGACATTGATTGATCCGAATGTTTGTTGTTTGGAGTTCCGCCTTCAGGCGGTCGTCGTGTAATACCGTTACCGCCTGAAGGCGGAACTCCAAAGCAAACCGTCTGTCGTGTAATACCGTTACCCGTTACCGCCTGAAGGCGGAACTCCAAAACAAAGCAAACCGTCTGAAGGCGGAACTCCAAACTAACCAATGGCAAACGAATCTGCTGCAATTGTTCAAAGGCTCTGGAATTACTGTAACGTGCTGCGCGACGATGGCGTCAGTTACGGCGATTACGTCGAACAGCTCACCTACCTGCTTTTCCTGAAAATGTCGGATGAACAGACGCGACCGCCATTCAGCAAACCGTCCGCCGTACCGGAAGATTACGATTGGCAAAAGCTGCTTGACCTGGACGGCGATGCGCTGGAAATCCAATACCGGCACACGCTGGAAAATCTGGCGAAAGCGGGCGGAATGCTCGGTACGATCTTTCGCAAGTCGCAAAACAAGATTCAAGACCCGGCGAAGCTGAAGCGGTTGATTGAACTGATCAACAGCGAAACCTGGGTTGGCCTGGATATGGATGTCAAAGGCGACATTTACGAAGGCTTGCTGCAAAAGAATGCCGAAGACGTAAAAGGCGGCGCGGGACAATACTTCACGCCGCGCGCACTGATTCAGGCGATGGTTCGGGTGATGCGACCGCAACCGAAACAGACCATCTGCGATCCGGCGTGCGGCACGGGCGGCTTTTTCCTCGCCGCGCACGATTACATTTCGCACGAATACAAGCTCGACAAAGACGAAAAACAGTTCTTGCGGCAAAACACGTTCAAAGGGTGGGAAATCGTGGATGGCGCGGCGCGGTTGTGCGTGATGAATCTATACCTGCACGGCATCGGCGGCGAAGATTCTCCGGTGACGGTGGGCGACAGTTTGATTTCTGATCCAGGCACGCGTTTCGACTTGGTGCTGACCAATCCGCCGTTCGGCAAAAAATCCAGCGTCACCATCGTCAACGACGAAGGCAAAGCCGAAAAAGAATCGCTGACCTACGAACGACAAGATTTCTGGACAACGACTTCGAACAAACAGTTGAACTTCCTGCAACACGTCAAAACGCTGCTGAGAATCAACGGCAGAGCAGCGGTGGTTGTCCCCGACAACGTTCTGTTTGAAGGCGGCGCGGGCGAAACGGTGCGCAAGAAACTGCTGGCGGAATTCGATGTTCATACACTGCTGCGGCTTCCGACAGGGATTTTCTACGCGCAAGGCGTCAAAGCGAACGTGCTCTTTTTCGATAAGAAACCGGCCAGCGAAAAGCCGTGGACGGAGAAGCTCTGGATTTACGATCTGCGAACCAATCAGCATTTTACCTTGCGCACAAATCCGCTGACGCTGACGCACCTGCAAGATTTCATTGCCTGTTTCAATCCCGAAAACCGCTACGACCGAACCGAGACGGAGCAGTTCAAAGCTTTCACCTATGACGAATTGATCCAGCGCGACAAATTGAGCCTGGACATTTTCTGGCTGAAAGACGAATCGCTGGAAGATTCCGACAAACTGCCTGCGCCCAACGTGCTGGCCAGAGACATTGTCGTCAGCCTGGAAGCGGCGCTGGAACAATTTGCCAGCATTGCCGAAGATTTGGGGGAAGAAGATGAACCGGAAACGGCGGTGCAGGCCGCTGTTTGATATGCGATGCGGAGTCTTCATCAATCTGGGAAAACTCAATGACTGTTTCTGAAATCACTGCACACTGTTCTCTTTCGCCGGAACTGACGACCAATTTTGCTCATGAATGCTGGCAACGCGCACAACCGTTGGCCATTCATTGCAATTGGCAAGGCAATGCCGCTCCGCCGGAGCTTCGCACGACAGCGCGTGTGTTGTGGAATGAAACGGAAATTTTGTTTGGCTTTGAGTGCGGCTACACCGAACTGGACGTAGATGAAACTTTCGATGTGAACCAGGAGCGCCATGCGTTGTGGGATCGGGATGTGTGCGAAGCGTTTATTCGTTCCCCGCTCGAACCGCATGAAAAGTATTACCGCGAATTTGAAGTCGCGCCGACCGGCCAGTGGTGCGATTTGCTGGTGGAGCTTGCGCCCAACGGTGCGCGAATGTGGCACGATTGGGAATGGAAAAGCGGAATGCGAACCGTCAGCGAAATCAGCGAAGCCGAAAACATCTGGCGCGTGGCGATGGCAATTCCCTTTTCCGCATTTGGCTGCGTGCCAAAACCTGGTGACATCTGGCACGGCAATTTGTTTCGCATCAGTCGGCTCAATGGTGAGCGGCAATTTCTCACCTACTCGCCAACCTTCACCGAAAAGCCGAACTTTCACGTCGCCGAACGTTTTGTTGAAATCCGGTTCACAGCGTGAAGTCATTTCTTTTCGCCGATGTCTTCGACTTTCACACCCGTGCGCGTTTCGATGGCAGGCAAAACAAGCCGGAAA
>JAEUQP010000506.1 GCA_016789645.1 Acidobacteriota bacterium
TGGTATGCGGAATTCCTGACGACCCAGGGACGGTTTGACGAAGCGTTGAAGGAAATCAAATTGGCTGCGGAAATCGAGCCGCTTTCGATGCCCATTTCGGTGGATTGGGGTTTTTACCTGTTTCTTGCCCGCCGATTCGACCAAGCAATCATTCAATTTCGCAAAACGCTGCGATACGACCCGAACAACTTAAATGCGTTGACGTTTATGAGCGCGACTTATGAGGCGATGGGCGACCACAAACAAGCCGTCAGCACATACCTGGAATTTTTGCGGGTTCGCAAGAGGAAGCCGGAAGAAATCGAAGCCATCAAAACCACGTTTGACCAACAAGGAATGACAGCGTATTGGCGACTGAAGCTCGGTCGGCTGCAACCCGCCATCAGCAAAGGCGATCCCGCAGCCGCGCTTCGAGCGGCGTACCTGCATTCATCGCTCGGCGAAAAGGACCAAGCCATCGCTCTACTGGAAGCAGCTTATCAAAATCGCTTTTATGCCCTCTGGTATATGAAAGTGGATCCACGCTACGACAATCTGCGCAACGATCCGCGCTTTACAGACTTGCTCAAGCGAGTCGGGTTTTAACTCGAAGCAGAAAACTTTGAAACAGGATCAACATGATTTTTTTCAGGATGAACAGGAATCTAACCTGACTGAAAATCCTGCCGGAATTGAGCATCGTGAAAATCCTGTCGAAAATCTTATTCATCCTGTTTTGATCGCCATTCACCAATACAGATTGTTTTGATTTAGCTCACAGCATCCACAATTCGGGCCGCAATGTTTGTTTGATCTTATGCAGCAAAATTCGCCCGATCATTTGCCGGTCGAAATCAATTCGGGCAAAGGCTGTCATTCCCGGTCGCAACAACGCTTCCTTGTTTTCAATCGTCAATTCGACGCGATACACCGTTTGGCCCGTGGAATCGGTTTCGCTTTCGCCGCCGATGCTGGTCACCGTGCCGCGAAAGGTTTGATCGGGAAACGCGCGCGCTTTCAATCGAACCGAATGCCCAACGCGAATGTCGCCAATTTCGCGTTCGGGAACCTGGATGCGAACCAATAACTGACGCGTGTCGGCAACGCGGCAAATTTCAGCGCCTTTCTGGAAAAACTGTCCGGTCAAGCGCGGCAATTCTTCGCCAAACACCATTCCCGCGCGCACGGTCGTCAAATCGAACTGGCCGCGTTTGCGTAACAACAGATCGCGCCGCGATTCCAACGAAGCAATCAATTCGCGCAACCCGTGCAATTCCCCGCTGAGTTTTTCCAGCGTCATTCGTTCTGTGCCGGCATCGGTTTCGGCCAAACGCACTTCGGCTGCGGTGGCGGTGAGTAATCGGCGATGTTCGATCAAGGCGGCGTTCAGTCGTTGTCGCGCGGCATCCAGCGAACCGGCCAACGTAGCCGCGCGTGCTTCCTGCGCGTCGAGTTCGCTACGCGGAACCAGTCCTTGCGCGTGAAGTTGTCGCAACCGGTCACGCTGTTTGATCGCTTCTTCGCAAAGCGCGCGTTGCGCTTCGGCTTCGGATTGCAACGCCGCCAACGCAGCCGGATATGCTTTGGGCGCTTCATCCAAAGAGTTCGAAATTTTGATCGAACGCGGCACATTGGCTTGGCGGGGCAAAGCGCTCGATTCCACCGATTGCCGCGCGCGAATTTGCCGCTGTTCAGCCTCCAATTCAGCAAACACAGATTGTCGTTGCTGCAACGTCACTCCGGCGCGCAAAACCGTTTCTCCGCGCACGCGCAGTTCACCGAGCAAGCGGTCGTAATCGGCTTGAACGCGCACCAACTCGGTTTGCACTTCGGCAATTTGTTCTTCGACATCCAAATTGCCCAATCGCCCAACGATGGCACCGACGGCCAGTTGATCGCCGGGTTTGACCGACAACTGGACGAGCGTCGCGGCTTCGGGCGCGCGAATGATCGTTTCGCGGTCGGGCAAAGCGACAAGTTGGCCGTAATTCCCTACCGAAGCGCTCCAGGGCATGACCAGCACGACGATGCCAAGCGTGGCCAAGCTAATCGGCACAACGCGGCGGCGC
>JAEUQP010000526.1 GCA_016789645.1 Acidobacteriota bacterium
ATCGGCGTGAATGTCCAGCGCGCGGCGCAGATTGGTCGCCGATTCCAGCGATTTGCCCAAATGGAAATAATATTCGCCGACGGTGAAACTCAATTCGGCGTTGTTTTCATCCATCGCCAGCGCGGTTTCCAGCAATCGCAATCCGCGCCGCGTGCGGCCTTCGGTAATTAACAGTGTGCCTTCTTCCACCAGGTCAATGAACTCTTCGCGCTCGGCTCCGCGATACGCAGAAATGATATGTTCGCAACGATCGTCCAACCGTTCCCGCTCGGCAGTTTCTTCGTAATGGCGAACCACGCGGTTGCGCCAACGCTGCTCCAACTCTTCGGGATTGACCGCGCGAATGTCGGTCAGCAATTCCGTCAACGCTTCCAGCATCATGTGGTCGTAAAAGCTGCCGGTCGCCTGTTGCTGCGCCAAATCCAGCAACTGTTCGAATCGTTCGTTGGAGCGTTGCAGCGCCGATTCCAATGCACTGATGCGCTCCAGCAAATGCTCTTCGAGCGAATCTCCGACCTCGAACCCACCCGCGTTGTACGGACGCGAAATCACCAACAGATACGTGCCACATTCCTGGCAATACTCTGCTTCGTTCGGATTCGCCTTTTTGCAGCGTTGACAGAAAATCATAAGGTCAATTGATAGTTGATAATTCGTAATTGACAACTGGATGCTTGAGAAACAAAACGTTTTGGCTGTTGCAGATCTACGATCAAGTAACTCGGCCAAACTATCAATTGTCAATTATCAATTGATCACTACCGTTCCACAGCCAGAGCAACGGCATTGCCGCCACCCAAACACAAACTGGCGATGCCGCGTTTGGCTTCGCGTCGAATCATTTCGTGCAACAGCGTCGTCAGCACGCGCGCGCCAGAGGCTCCGATCGGATGCCCCAGCGCCACCGCGCCTCCGTTCACATTCACCTTATTGGCATCGAGTTCGAGTTGCTGAATCAACGCCACGGATTGAGAGGAAAACGCTTCGTTCAATTCAAAGAGATCAACATCGGCCAGATTCCAACCAGCTTTTTTCGCCACCATCCTGACGGCTTCGACCGGTGCCATCATCACCAGTTTCGGTTCAATGCCCGAAGTCGCCTGCGCCACGATACGAGCCAGCGGCGTGCGGCCAAGTTTGGCGGCCAACGATTCCGAAGTCACCACCAGCGCGGCGGCTCCGTCGTTAATTGTCGAAGCGTTGCCCGCGGTCACGGTTCCCTCTTTGCGAAACGCCGGTTTCAGTTTGGCCAGCGATTCGACTGAAGAATCGGCGCGCGGCCCTTCGTCAGTGTCGAAGAGCATCGGATCACCTTTGCGCTGCGGAATCTCGACCGGACAAATTTCCGCTTTGAAGCGACCGGCCTGAATGGCAGCAACGGCTTTCAATTGGGAATTGGCCGCATACTCATCCTGCTGAGCGCGCGTGATGCCGTATTTTTCCGAAACGACTTCGCCGGTTTCGCCCATGTGCCAACCGTCGAACGCGCACCACAATCCGTCGTGAACCATCGCGTCCACAATTTCGCCATTGCCCATGCGATATCC
>JAEUQP010000550.1 GCA_016789645.1 Acidobacteriota bacterium
AAAAACATCGCTGTCAACATTTCGCAAACGCATGCGTTTTCCGATGGGTTGTCGGCGGGCGAATACGAGAAGCTGCAACAGGCGCTCGGCGCGGAGTATTCCAAACGGCTGATCCGCGCGGAAAATCTGCCGCTGGAATACATCTCCGTGCGCGTGCCGGAAATGCTGCCGACTTACAAACACCTGATGGAAATCGTGCATTCGATCATCGCACGTGCCTTTTCCAGCGAAGTCATCAAACCCGGCAAAACGACCAATCAGGATGTTGTCTGGTTTATGCGGCAACAGGTCAACAACCTCGGCTGCGGCACTTGGTTTCAGCCGACGGTGCGTGTGCAGCGCAAAGGCTCCGGCATTCCCAGCAATCTGGCGGAAGACGCGCCAATTGTGATTCAGCGCGGTGATGTGCTGCATTGCGACTTCGGGTTGACGGCGTTGGGCTTGGCGACGGACACGCAGCATATGGCTTATGTGCTGCGCGCGGGCGAAACCGACGCGCCCGCTGGCATCAAAAAAGCGCTGGCCAATACCAACCGCATGCAGGACATTCTGATAGAAAAGATGAAACCCGGTCGCACCGGCAACGATGTTCTGGCCGACGCCATTGCGACGATGAAGGCTGAAAAAATCAACGGCACGTTTTACACGCATCCCATCGGCGATCACGGCCACGGCGCAGGGCCGCTGATCGGGTTGTGGGATCGGCAGGAAGGCGTTCCAGGTCGCGGCGACGTGAAGTTATTGCCAAACACATGGTTTTCCATCGAACTTGGCGCGCGCACGCCTGTGCCGGAATGGGATGGCGCGGAGTTGTTCGTCGGGCAGGAAGAAGACGCTGTGTTGACTGCTGACGGCAAAATGGAATGGGTGCTGCGTCGGCAAACGAAGTATCATTTGGTGCGATGAGTCAAAAGGCAAAAAGCAAATGTCCCAAAGCAGAAATTCAGCATCCCGGTAAGGCGGTTTCGTGAAGTTGATGAGACTCTGGTTGATATTCGTTGGATTGGGCGTGTTGTGGACGAATAGCGCACAAGCGCAGGTTTCCCGTTTGGAACCCGCGCAGCCTCGTTGGGGACAGACGTTGACGATCAGCTACGATTCGGCGACGCAGGGAGCGAAGTTTTCTGCTGCCGATGACGTTTACGGTTATGTCCGGCTGAAGTTTCCTGACCACGTTGAACACTTTGCGCTGCGAATGGCCAAAGTGGGCAAACAACATCGCGCCGAGTTCAAGGTGAAAGACAACGTTGCCGAAATCGGTGTTCATTTCCTCACGCTTGGCGGCGGATGGGATGAATGGGCGTACACGACTGTGGCGGTGCATCGCGCGGATGGTCAATTGGCACGCGGCGCGTTGGTCAGCAAGATTTCTTCCGGTCGGTACCTGGAATTTTTCAAACAGGAAACGGCGCTGTATCCCGATAACTATTCGGCTTACCGCGCGAAGTGGGAAACCGCTGCATTGATTGACGCCAAAAAAGCCGCCGGAGAAATTCAGGCTGATTTGAAACGGCTGAGCCGATTGCCGGAAAACGCTGAACTGCTGTACGCGCTTTCGTTCGGGTATCTGCTGACTGGACGCGAAGCCGACAGTGTGATCGCGATTCGGCGATTGGCCGGAGATTATGCTTCGTCGCCGTTCGCAGGCTTGGCGATCAAGGATTACGAAGAACAGATTGAAAATTTGCCCGCCGCTGATCGGTCTGAAGTTGCTCGGTTAAAGCTGCAAATCCTTCGTGCGAATCCGGCAAGTGAGTTTGCCCGATTGGTGATGGCGACATTGGCAGCGGACAGCCGAGCGCCGCTGGATGTGATGGAAAGCATTTCCGGGTTCTGGCAAAAAGCCGAGCCGGAAAATCCGTTGCCGAATTTTTATCTGGCGATGGCGTGTTTGAATCGCTATCAGAATTACGGGTTGGTCAAGTCTTCGCTGGAACGTGCGATTGAATCCTTGCTGGCCGGAAAGTTACGGTTGCACGGTGACATCAACGGCAAACAGTCCGAAATGATGCTGCCCGAAGCCTATCGAATGATGGCCGATTTGTTGTTTCGGCAGCAGCAGTTCGGCGATGCGCTGGCCGTGGTTGAAACTGCCAAAGCCTTTGCGCGCGAAACCGATTTCGGTCCCCATCTGTTGGAAGCCAAAATCCAGCAAGCGATCGGCAAAAACACCTTTGCCGAAACGGCGTTTCTGGAAGCCTGGCGACGCGGTTCGCAAGAAGCCGAAGAGCGATTGAAAGACATCTATAAGGGACGGCGCGGCAGTTTGGCTGGCTTTGACGAATATTTGCTGGCTGCAACCAAAGGCAACAAATCCGGCGGTGCGTGGAAACAGATTGCACCTCAGGTGAAACTGACCACGCTGGACGGCAAACGGTATGACCTGAATGCGCTGACCGGCAAAGTGGTGGTCATCAATTTGTGGTTCATCGGTTGCAGCCCCTGCCGCAAGGAAATTCCGCGATTGAACGAACTGGTCAACGAATTCAGCCGGCAGCCGGTGGTGTTTCTCGCCCCTACGTTCGACAGCGCCGAAACGCTGCGCGAGTTTTTGAAACAGAATTCGTTCGATTATCAGATCGTTCCCGACGCGGAAACGATCATCAACACGCAATTCAATGCTTCGCTGTTTCCGACGCATATCGTCATTGACCAAAACGGCTTTGTCGAAGCGACCTTGGTGGGCGCTTCGGAGCGCAGGCCGGAAGAGGTGCGGCGTTTGATTTTGCGATTGCTCAATGCTCCAGTGCAGAACCGAGAGCGGTAGCGACCGGGTGGCTGAAAGACGGCCAGGCTGAGGAGCAACCCAGTCGCTACCGCTCCTGGTTCCGTACCGATAATTGAAAGGTAAGCTCATGACTCAAAAATTGCCCAAGCTGTTTTTTTCGTTGCTGGTTTGTCTGGTTTTTGTCACCCCGGCGCTGGCTCAGAAATGGGATACGCCGGGAATTGATACGGTGATGCAGGACGCCGTGAAGTTCTGGCAAACTCCCGGAGCCGCCATCGTCGTCGTCAAAGACGATCAAGTGATTTTCATCAAAGGCTACGGCGTGCGCGATGTGAAAACCAAAGAAGCTGTTACGCCCGACACGGTGTTTGCCATCGGTTCGACAACCAAGGCTTTTGTCACCGGCGCGATGGCCATGCTGGTGGATGACGGAAAAATGAGTTGGGACGATCCGGTCAGAAAACACGTCGGATATTTCCGCCTTGGCGATCCGCTGGCGAATGAAGCGGTCACGATGCGCGATATTGTCACGCATCGCACCGGCCTCGTTCGTCACGACTTGCTTTGGTACGGCTCGCCGTGGAGCCGGGAAGAGATCGTTCGCAAAATCGGGTTTGTGCCGTTGAGTTATGGGTTTCGCACGACGTTTCAATACCAGAACATCATGTTTTTGACGGCTGGCGTAGCGGTGGGAAACACCGCCGGTTCCAGTTGGGAGGAATTCACGCAGCGGCGCATTTTCGATCCGCTCGGCATGAAGTCGGCGAGCTTCAGCACATCGGTTGCCGAAAAAGCTGCCGACCACGCCACGCCGCATCAAAAACGCGGAGCGACGATTGACACGATGCCCTGGCGAAACATTGATAACGTCGGCCCGGCAGGTTCGATCAACGCCAGCGTGCGCGATTTGTCGAACTGGATTCGGTTGCATCTGAACGAAGGCGAAGTGGACGGCAAGCGGTTGATTTCCGCCGAAAACGTCCGCGAAATGCACATGCCGCAGATGGTCATTCGCAACGAGGGGCGCTGGCAATTGTTCTTTCCACCGACGGAAACTTCGCAACTGAGTTATGGACTCGGCTGGTTCATCAACGATTATCGCGGTCACAAACTGGTCATGCACGGCGGAACGATTGACGGATTCCGCGCCAGCATTGTGCTGGTTCCCAAAGCGAAGCTCGGCGTGGCAGTGCTGGCCAATTTGAACGGCACGCAAATGCCCGAGGCCGCTTGTTACAATGTCGTGGATTTGTTGCTCGGACTGCCGAAAAAAGATTGGAACGCTTCGATTTCGGAAAACGCAAAACAGCTCGAAGCCGAAACGAGCAAAGCAGCTCTGACTCGGTTAGGGAATCGGAAGAAGGACACCAAACCTTCGCGCGAACTTGCGGCATACGTCGGGGCGTATGAAGACGCGGGGTATGGCAAAGCGGAAATTTCGCTGGACGGCGAAACGCTTGCACTCGGTTGGAGCAGCTTCAAAACCAAGCTGCAACATTTTCACTTCGACACGTTTTCGCCAATGGAACCTCGCCTGTTGACCGAACAGGTGCAATTCACGCTTGGCGCGGACGGCGAAGTCAACGGGCTGGATTTTCAAGGCATTCATTTCAAAAAGAAAAAATAGAGCGGAGGAAACAATGTTCAATTCTGGAAAACAAATCGCGCGGATGTTGATCGTGGTTGGCATTTGCATGTTCTGTAATGCTGTTCTTGCTTTTGACGAAGGGAAAATCACTATGGAAGAGCGAACAAAGGCGCTGAATTGGATGAAAGATTCGCACGCTGAAACCTTGGCGGCATTGAAAGGTTTGAGCGAAGAGCAATTGACGTTCAAACCCGCGCCTGACAAATGGTCCGTATTGGAAGTCGCCGAACACATTTGGATGGCCGAAGGGTTGTTATTCGACGCGATGCAGCAGGCTCTGGCCGCCAAGCCGAATCCTGATTGGGAAGCCAAGACCAAAGGCAAAACCGAATTTTTGGAAAACGTCATGGTTGGGCGCAAGGGCAAGGCCTCTGCACCCGAAAGCATCGTTCCCAGTGGCAAATTGTCGGCCAAAGACGTCGTCGAAAAATTGAAGGAAGCTCGCGCCAAAACGATCAAGTTTACGGAAGAGACTCAACTGCCGCTGAAGGCTCACACTTACGATCATCCGTTTCCGGTGTTCAACACTCTGAATGCGTATCAGTGGCTGGTGTACATTCCGCTGCACAATTTCCGCCACAATAAACAGATCGAAGAAGTGAAGTCGAACCCGAACTTTCCGAAGAAATAGATTTGTAGAGCAGGTTTTTCAACCTGCTCAGGCTTTGTTGAAAAGCTTATCGGCTAATTGTTGTGATCAAAATCAGGCGCAGGTTGGAAACCTGCGCTACGTTGACGGAGATTCCCAATGTCCTTTACTCGAATGGATCAAAGCACCGCCGAAGATTGGATGAAGATCGGCGGCGAAGTCGCCAAGCGCCAATCGCAAATGCCTGAGATGATCAAATCCATGTTGCGCCAGTTGGAAGATCAGGTGGATGGGTTTTCGATGAACCAGCTTCAGCACGCGCTGCAAACAGCCACGCGCGCGCTTCACGCTGGCGCTTCGGAAGAATTGGTTGTCGCAGCGCTTTGCCACGACATCGGCAAAGTGATTTCGGTCATCAACCATCCGGCGATCGCGGCTGAGATTCTGAAACCATACGTGTCGCCGGAAACATACGAAATCGTCCGCACGCACCAGGACTTTCAGGGCAAACACTATTACCAGCATTTCGGGCTGGAC
The DNA here is from genome assembly GCA_016789645.1 of Acidobacteriota bacterium. Classification (GTDB taxonomy): domain Bacteria; phylum Acidobacteriota; class Blastocatellia; order RBC074; family RBC074; genus RBC074. Next base: position 5,503 of record JAEUQP010000550.1, read on the forward strand.
ACGAATCTGCGGCACCAGCACGAACAACAGCCGTGGTATGCGCTGGCCAAACAATTCACCGACGAATGGGATCAGGCCGCGTTTGATCCGAATTACGAAACGCTGCCACTGGAATACTTCGAGCCGATGATTGACCGTGTGTTTTCCAAAGAACTGGTCAAGGTGCAGAAAGCCGCCTCAGCTTAATAAGGCGGCTTCGATTCCAGCAAGGCTCGTTGGGCGCGCGACATGCCTTGAATGCGGATGCGTTCGTCTTCGTATCCGACCAATTCCGACACGTTGGTTTTGATCTTCTGGATGGCGGTCAGCACGTCATCCACGTCTTGTTCGCTGCCCAAAAAAATCTGATGCGGCAACCAGACGGATTCTTCGTATCCAGCGCGAACGGCGACCGGGCAGTCGAATTCGCGTTTGCTGTTTGCCCACGAAGGAAACTTTTCCGCCGCAAATTCAAACAACGACGATTTGTAGACGGCTTCGTAAAACCGGCCATCGCAATGAACGCCTTCCGCATTGAGCGCTGCAACAAACGCGTTGCGATGAATGCCGCCGAACTGTTCCGGGTGAAAACGAAACACGTAATGATAACTGGCCTGGCGTGTGATGCGCGGATCGCGCGGCAACAGGCTGATGCCTTCGATCTGCCGTAATCCTTCTTCCAGTCGTTGGGTCAGCCGCTCGCGCTGAAGCGTTTGTTCTTCCAACCGTTCCAACTGCGCCAGCAAGATTGCTGCCTGAAATTCCGTCATGCGGTAGTTGTGGCCCAGCGCAGGTTCGCCGACGGATTCTCGGCGCGGCGGGCGTCCGCAATTTGCCAGACGAATCACTTGATCGGCTAAATTGATGTCGTTGGTGGTCACGGCGCCACCTTCGCCTGCGGTCATCAGCTTCGACGTTTGAAACGAGAAGCTTCCCGCGTGGCCGATGGAGCCTGCGCCTTTTCCTCGCCATTGGCTGCCGTGCGCGTGCGCGCAATCTTCCAACACGAACAAATTGTGTTTTTCCGCGATGGCCAGAATCGCGTCCATATCGGCAAAGCGAAATCCCAAATGCACTGGAATGATGGCGCGAGTGCGTTCATTGATGGCGGGTTCGATCAGTCGAGCGTCCAGGCAATACGTATCCGGATCAACGTCTACAAAAACGGGAGCGGCTCCCGCAAACAACACTGCTGCCGCTGTGCCTTCCCAGGTGTAAGCCGGAACGATGACTTCATCGCCCGCGCCAATGCCCGCGGCTCCGAGCGCCAGTTCCAGCGAAACAGTTCCGTTGGTGACGGCGATGCCATATTTTGCGCCGTGTGCTTCGGCAAAACGTTTGCCGAATTCGCGGGCGTAATCGTTGGGACAGGGATAGCCTCCCCAGTTGCGGCTTTCCAGTACGGTTTGTAACGCGCGGGCTTCTCGGTCGTCGTAAATCGGCCAGGCAGTGAACGGAGTTGTGCGGACGGGCGAGCCTCCGCGTAAAGCAAGTTGTGTCATAGGTGAAGATTGGGAAAAGAAAAACTACGAATGAACACCAATGCTCACGGATCATTTTCGTTGTTTCAGATTCGTGAATCTTCGCGCTCATTCGTAGTTGAAAGCGGTTTGATGGTTAGCGCTTCAGCCACATTTTAATCGAACGTGTGACCAGGTCAGACGCATCCTGTTGCACGAAGTGGCCAGCTTTGGGAATGGTGACCAGCGTCAAATCCTGCTCCAGAAAATCCCAGGTGTTATTCAACGCTCCAGCCAGCAACGCCGTGTCGCCTAGTCCGTGAATCATCAGCACGGGCATTTTGACTTTGACGATAGGCGATTTGTCTTCGGTGTAGGGTTCGCGAGGGTAGTTCCGTTTGTAGTAATTGAGCATCGCTTCCATATCCGACCGCTTGAACGCTTCGATGTATTTCTTTTTCGCTTCCGGGTCTTTCACCCAAAAGGCCAATCCTTCGGCGGTTAGCACTTTTTCCGCTCCTTCTTTCTGAAAGTTGCGGGCGTACTGGCTGTTTTTCTGCTGTTCGGGATTGTTGGCCAGTTCGCGGTTCAAGGCGCGCAGGTGGGGCAAATTGCAGATGATGAGCTTGTCCACAAATTGCGGCGCGGCCATCGCCAACGACCAGGACACTGCTCCGCCCCAATCGTGTCCGACGATGATGGCTTTGTCGCGGCCCAGATGTTTGATGACGGCAATCACGTCTCCGACCAGAAACCGCATGTCGTAATTTTCAACGCCTTTGGGTTTGTCCGAAAGGTTGTACCCGCGTTGGTCAATGGCTACGCAGTAATAATCCGACGACAAGGCCGCCATTTGATCGCGCCACGAATACCAGAAATCCGGGAAGCCGTGGATCATCACTACCAACGGATTCTTTTTGTCGCCAAGCGCGGCGTAATGAATCTTTACTCCGCCGGAATCGGCATATCCATGCTCGACTTTGGCTTCGATGTCTTCGACGCTCATCGCTGAAGCGAACGGTGTCAACAGAATCAACAGGGAAAAAACGAATAACATCAGTTTCATTGGAGGTCTCCTTGGAGGTTAGTTGGGAAACTGTTTGGCGTTCGTGCCGGGAATCAGCCGAAGCGCGTTTTTGTAATACACCTTTTTCAACACTTCGTCCGGCAAATCAAAGCCGTAAATTCGCCAGAACGCGTGGCGTTTGCGGTAATACTCGATGTATTCGTCGCGGGTTTCCATGACGCGAAAATACATTTTGTATTCGCTGATTTCGTAAATGTCTTTGCCGAAAACGATGCGGTCTTGATATTTGATGTGGAAATCGCGCGCCGAATACGGCTGGCGTCCAAGTTCGGCGAGCACGGCAGCATTGTCCACATACACGTTCGGGTATGTGTCGAAGAGTTTGCCCAACCGTTCCAGATCGTTGCCGTGATAACCCAGATGCGCGGCAATGAAATTGGTTTTGGGATGTTTGGCGAACAGGTTGTTGCGTTCGGTCATCAAGGTTTCAAACGTCGGATACTTTTCAGGCGGACGCGCGCGCTGCGGGAATTGGTTCAGTTCCAGCCAGCGTTCGTTGAAGCGGTCAATCGGATCGAAAAAGACCGAAGGTTCGGCAGTGTGAATCAACACAGGAATTCCAAGTTCACCGCATTTCGCCCAAATTGGATCGAATTCCGGTTCGTCAACTTTGACTCGGCGACCATCTTTGTACTTCAAATCCATGCCGTAGTTCTTAAAAATCTTCAGCCCTTGCGCGCCGTTCTTCACGTCTTGTTCCAACCGAGCCGCCGCACGTTTGCCGAAACCGGGTTCGTCCAAATCTCTGGTGTCCACGTTGGCAAAGACGATGAACCGGTCAGGATAACGACCTTTCATCACAGCAACGGTTTGTTTCAGCCGTTCGCCTGTGCCGCCGCTCAGATTGACCATCACACGCATGTTGATCGAATCCATTTCGCGGATCAGCTTGTCCACGTAATCCGGCGCGGGATTGTTGTGGTGACTGTGAATGTCCACGAACGGAAATTTGGAGCGCTCGACTTTGGTTTCTTTGGTGACGAGCGAAGATTTCGGCTCGTATTCTTCGGTCGTCAGCGTCTTCGTTTGGGCGAATGCTGTTGTCGCCATTAGTAACGAAAACGCTACCAACCAGATTGGGCGAAAGAGAATTCGGTTCATAACTCAGTTCATTTTTTCCGTCAGAGTTTGGAATAGCCGGTCACAGTACCAAGCGGCTTGACGAACTTTAGCCACATCCAGCCGCTTCAGAATTTCAGGAGCGTGGATGGTTTTGTGATACCGGCCTTTTGAAGTTTTTTCGGTTGCTCGGTGTAATCCGCTCAATAAATCCGCTTTGGGAATTTCTTCCACGCGGGGATTTTGCGGCAAGGCATTTGGGCTAAAGCCTTGTTGGTAGAAATCAGCCAGAGCGGATTTATCAGCAATCAACCAAGCTTCCATTGTTTGAGCCATCAAATGGCAATGCGAATCATCCAATCCCAACGAATCCCAGTTCAGATGCGCCCAAGCCCCGGCGTTTTCCGAGACCGGTTTTTCGGAATCCACCAGCAGGATGTTGATTGCGTGTTTGTTACTACGCAAACCGGTTTGAAAGTCCTTGTAAGCTTCGACTCCCGAACCACACATAATCGGAGGATGAAACTTGATCCCTTTTTGTTGCGCAAGTTCATATAGCGGAGCAAGGAATGCTCGAAAACCTGTGCGGAGGCGATTGGCTGCCGGACCTTTCTCAGCGCCTTCGATGTAAATCCAGATTTCCTTTTTCACTATCGAGTCCCTCCGATGACGCCCTTTTCCCAAAGCTCGCCAAGTTCGTACCGTTCGAGCCAACCTTCCAACGATTCACGATCCAGTCTTCGCAAGGTTGTGCCTGAGCTTCCGCGCTCGCAAACAATCACCGATTCGGGAATGTTTGAAAGCGCGGAGATCAGGGATGACGAATGAGTCGTCACTATAAGCTGGGTTCGCTGGGAAGCTTCAATCAGCAACTCGGCTACCGAGTGGATCAGGTCTGGGTGAAGTCCCATTTCCGGTTCTTCAAGGCAAATCAATGGTGGCGGATCAGGCTGTTTGAGTAGAGTGAGCAGGAAAAGATAACGCAACGTCCCATCTGAAACCCTGGCCGCAGGTGTCGGGGAAGACAAGCCTTGTTCTTGAATCCATATCTGAACCGCTCCGCCGTCAATCGGAGTACGTATCTCCTCTACTCCATCATAGACTTGCCTTAATTGTTCAGTGATTCCCAGCTTGATGCTAGATGGAAGATTGTTGAACACCAAGCCAAAGTTACTTAGGTCTTCAAGAAGCGGGCGTGCTGGAAGATCAGGGCGCTGTGGGGACCTTAGCGGAGAAAACCGGCTATTATTCCAATCCTTATATATCCCAATTGAGGAAAACGTCTCTGCGATTGCAGCAATTGAAGGTTCATCTCTTTGAACAGCGAGAAACGAGGTGTCACGTGCTAGCTCACCTTTCCTTCTAAAACCTAAATTGGGGGCTTCAGTTTGAACGTATTCGTGAGTGATCTCCCAGTAATACCCAGAACGAGAAAAATTTAGATCGTAATGAGTTTTTCCGAAATTCTTCTGTTCGAGCTGCAATTGAACCACTCCGTGCGCGATGTGATCCTGACCTTTCCAAAGCCACTCTTCTACCCCACCTCCTTCGCGAATGACTCGCGCAGGATTAGTCGGTAAAGCCTGTAATAATCTAATTACTTCGATAAAGTTAGATTTGCCCGAAGCATTGGGGCCAATCAATACATTCAGCGGTTGCAATTCGATCTCTTGCCCCCCGCTACTGAAGGAAAGAATGTTAAAAAGACCAATCGAATTTATTGTTCTTTTGCCTTCCATAACTATCTCTCGTTAATCGCCGGCCATTGCCAAATTGCGGGTGGCGAAGTCGGCGAATGGTTCGTGCGCGCATTCGGCGACGGAATTGGGCACGACTCCGCGTGAAGCGTCTGTGACGTCGCGCATGCGGTTCGTGGGCACGACGGCTTGGAGCCGGGTGTTGATTCTTCGCAGCCGTTCTTCGCCAAGTTCTTTTCGTTCTGTTGCCAAGTCAGCGGTATTTTCGATCACCGAACCATTAGCGCGCAAAGCCTGCCGGTCAAGCAAAACAAAGCGTCGAGCGCGCAGGTTTGATTGAATCAAATCGCCAGTTTGCAAGTACAGAATCGTCCCGCCGCGTTTGGCTTCGGGCGTGACGTGGCCGATGGCGGCTCCGTAACTGACGCCGGAATACCGCCCGTCGGTCAGAAGCATTGCCAGCTTTTTCAAATGGCGGTTGGCATTGATGTGCTGCATCGGCGTGAACATTTCCGGCATGCCGTAGGCTTCAGGCCCCTGACCGCTGATGACAATGGCAAATTTGATCAGGCGTTCGTGCAGCAAATGGTCAAAGAGTTCTTCGCGCGTGAAAGCGTTGATTCGTGCATCGGCTTTTTGGCCGGAGTTGTGTTCGTAAATGCGCAGCAAATCTTCGTGGGTGATGTTCAAGTTGAATTTGACCGAATCCAGATACCCGTCGTCCAGCAAGCTGCGGTTGGCGTCGTCTTCGTTTTCAAAATACAGGACAACGGCCAGCTTGGTGTCGAACTCGTTCAATTGCGCATCGGGCATGCCGCTGATTTTGACCACAGCGGAATCGAAGAAATTGCTGGTCAGCACATCCACTCCGCTGAAGGCGCGACGCGGCGTGCTCAAAATAATGGGGTTGTCCTGGATTCCGTCGGCGGACAGGTTCGAAGTGTCAGCCAGTCGCGTTTGCCAGGTGGTTCCAGTGACTGTCGCCGCCGTCAATTTCATAGGAACGTTATTGCGAGTCAGTTCGTACATCACGGTTTCCATGCCGCGGATTTGTCCCGAACAGCACTGTTGAGCCAGTTCAAAGATCGTACGGCTTTGCGTCAGGCTGTAATTGAACAAATCCGGGATAGCGGTCGAGCGGCGAATGCGGTCGTAATCCCAGATCGAAAAATCCAATCCGGCGTGAATGAAGGCCGAGACGATATGCATCATCAGATTTGTCGAACCGCCGGTAGTGGAATGGATGCGAACGCAGTTTTCGATGTTGGCTTTGACCAGTTCCGAAACGGAGTATTCCGGCAGGTTGCAGATGGCGAACAACGCATCCACGGCTTGATTGATCTGCTCCTGATTGGGTGGGTCAGTCAGCAGTTCCAGTGCCGGATGTACCAACCCGAGCGCAGAAACAACGTGGCGTGATGAATTACCTGTTCCATTGAACGCGCAGATGCCGCCTTTGCTGTCGCAGGTGTTGACGGCCAGACGTTTTTCAAAAGCTTTGTGTTCGTCGTGCGTCAGAATTCCGGCGGCGACGGCACGCGTGAAAATTCCCTGGAATTGGGTGTTCGTCGTGCATTGCAGCACGTAATCCAGATTGTCACGAATGTCGTCGGCGAGTTCCTGATGATTGGCGGCTTCGGCCTTTTGAGCAGCAGCTTCGATGTCGGCGCGTAAATCGTCCGGGAACGTTCCGCCTTTCAGCACGTGTGCCGGAGCAAACGTGGCGAATACGGGCGCATCGCCTCTGGCTCGGCGCGTGACATCCAGCGCGGCCAGCGCAGCAACAGCGGCCAGCGGCTGTTTGTCGCATCCCTGAATGACAAAGGCTCCGTGGTAACTCTGGGCTTCCATCTGGTTGACGATCATCGTTGTCATCGCGTTGCGCGATTCCAGCGAATAGCTCATTCCCACGTTCGATTGAGCCGTGCCGTCGCACAACACGGGCGTCGAAAAGGCAAAGGGCACGCCGCCGTTTTGCCAGATGCGAATGGCCGCGCGCGCCGTCGTTTCCACATCCATGATATGAGCCGGATGATCGGGCGAACCGCCGATGATGGCGATACGAGGGGCGTTATGTTCCAGCCGGTCGTAAATCGCTTCGAGCGAATAATTCAAATCGCGCACGCCGAGTAAGGCGCGGCTGCGATCCAGCAAGGCGGCAACGGTGATCGGTTCATTGGCTTTACCTTGAACTTCGCGGCCATACGGATTGTCACCACGCGTGATGCGAATAAAGTCAGTCAAAACAGGTCTCCTGAGCAGGAATGATTTGGAAATGCGAGATAGTCGAAACCAGACGATAAGCTACGGGAAAGGCGGTTGGGTGTCAAAGCTCAAATCCGAAATAGCGAAGCTAAAAATTTATTGAAACTGCTCTTTTCCGGGCATCGTCTTTCTGGACGTGGCGGCAACGAAGCAGCTTGTAACGCTTCACTATCCTGTCCTCACAAATCGAATAAAAGACGGTAAGAAAAACCATTAAATAAAATCCGCATCCCTTTGACTTTTTTTGGAGAGAAGGAATCGAGGAGCAAAAAAGAAAAATATGACGAACCGAATAAAGCAAAACTTGTTCACGATTGCGGCGACACTGGTTGTTGCCGTGCTGTTGACTTCCGTCAGTTGGGCGCAGAATTCAACGGTTCGCGGACAGGTCATTGACGAATTGAAAGCGTCCATTCCGAACGCGGAAATCACCCTGACTTCGTCCGATGGCAAGCAGCGCAAAGCGACCAGCGCCATCACGGGCGAGTTCAGCATTGCCAACGTGCCTCCGGGAATCTACACCCTGACGGCTACTTATCCTGGATTTCAAGCGGTCATCCTCAACGAGTTGAAAGTTCCGTTGGAAAAATCACCTTTGGAACTGGTCTTGAATGTGGCTGCCATTGACATCGTTACGGACGTGTCGGCCAATACGATTGGTGTTTCGACCAATCCGGACGAAAACATGAACGCGACGGTGCTGACCGAAGAGTTCATCAAATCCCTTCCTGACAACGAAGACGATCTGCGCGAATACCTGAACAATCTGGTTGGCCCTTCGGGAGCGTCCGGCAACGGCAACGGCGCGGACATCATTGTGGATGGTTTCAGCGGCGGCCGTCTGCCACCCAAAGAATCCATTCTGCAAATTCGTATCAACCAAAGTCCGTATTCGGCGGAATTTTCCAATCCGGGATTCAACCGTGTGGAAATCATCACCAAACCCGGCAATGACCGTTGGCGAGGCAGCGGCGGTTGGGGATTCCGTGATAATGCTCTGAACGCCCGCAATGCGTTTGCGCTGGTCAGACCCGACCAGATGACCAACCGGTTCAATTTCAACTTTGGCGGCCCGGTCATCAAAAAGAGAATGTCGGCGACCTTGTTTGCCGACCGCAATATGACCGATGGCAGCAACAATACCTATGCCAGGATTCTGACGGGCGACTTTTTCGCCAACGTGCCGATTGAAACGGTCAACACGAACATCGGCGTGCGCGCGGATTATTTGCTGAACGACCGAAACACGCTCAACACGTTTTACAGCTATCGCCAGGCGAATTCGGTGAATCAGGAATTTGCTGCGGCTGGCGGTGGCGGTGGTTTTGGTGGGTTTGGCGGCGGCGGCGGCGGCTTCGGCGGTGGTGGTGGCGGTTTCGGCGGCGGTGGCGGCACCAGCAGCAATCTGTTGCCGGAACGTGGATCGGATCGCACGTCGAGCGGTCATAACCTGCGCGTGTCCGAAACCTGGATCATCAATTCCAAGATGATTCACGAAACCCGCTTCCAGTTTTCGCGCGATAAAAGCGACCAAACCGCGTTGTTCCAGGGCGTGGCCATCAATGTGCTGGATGCCTTCAACGGCGGCGGTTCGACCTGCTGTCCGAACTTCACGCAAACGACCCAATTCGAATTTCAGGATTACCTGACGTACACCAGCAAAGGCGCCAAACACACGATCAAAGGCGGCGTGCAATTCGACCGCGAAAGTTTTGAAGATGTGAGCGGCAGCAATTTCAACGGCACATTTACGTTTTCATCGTTGGATCAATATCGGCTGGCGTTGGCGGATCCGACCAATCCGGCTGCTCGTGCAACGCAGTTCACGATCAATCGCGGCAATCCGAATCTGGATTACAGCATCTTTCGTGGCTCGTGGTTTGTCGGGGATGACTGGCGCATTCAACCTCGTTTGACCGTGTCGTTTGGACTGCGTCACGAATTCCAGACTCAATTGCAGGACAAAGTGAATTTCGCTCCGCGTTTCGGCATCGCTTGGTCACCGTTCAAGAACGGGAAAACCACGATTCGCGCAGGTGGCGGTATTTTCTTTGAACGTCTGAGAAGCAACAGCATCGAAAACGCCCTTCGCTTCAGCGGTGGAGCGGCGCTGCAGCAAAGCTTCCTGGTTCGCAACGCGATTTTTGCCCCGACGACGGCGGAGGCCTATCGCTTGAACGAAAGCCAGTTGGTTGCTTCCTCCAGCGCTGCGTTGCGTCCGCTGGATCCGAATCTGAAATCGCCCTATGACATCAATAGCAGCTTATCGGTTGAACAGCAGTTGCCGAAAGGCCTGATCGCTTCGGTGACGTATCAATTCACGCGCGGCATCAACCAGTTCCGCACGCGGAACATCAATGCGCCGTTCGCCGCCGACCCGAACAATCCGGGGCAACTCATTCGCCCGATTCCGACTGCCGGTCAGATTTTCCAATACGAATCGTCGGCGCTGAACACCAGCAATCAGTTTCGATTCAACGTCAACCGCCGAATGGGGCGCGCAATGTTGTTCGGCGGCTACTCTCTGTCGTGGATTCGCTCCAACGGAGAAGGCAGCCCGGCAGACAACTACAATCTGGTCAGCGAATGGGGACGTTCATCGGCTGATCGTCGCCACAGCTTATTCAGCGGAAACAACTTCACGATGCCGTGGGGAATGCGACTTGGCGCGATGATCATAGCGTCTTCAGGTGCTCCGTTTAACATCACCACGGGGCTGGATGACAACCGCGATGGTCAGATCACCGATCGTCCGATTGGCCTGGATGGTTTGCCCATTCAACGTAACTCGGATTTGTCGCCGAGCCTGTATGGCACGGCTCAGTTCAATCGGTTGATTTGCCCGCCAGGACAAACCTGCACCGGCAACACCGGTCGAGTGAACTTGGGTGATTGGTTGAAACAAACGTACCCGAACGGCGTTCGCGCCCAAGGGCCGGGCAATTTCAATGTCTCGATGGACATCAGCAAGACTTTCGGATTTGGCACCAGAAACAACAATAACAATGCTCAGAACCAGCAAGGTGGAATGGGTGGTCCTGGCGGCGGAATGGGCGGTCGTGGCGGTGGCCCTGGTGGTGGAATGGGTGGTCGCGGCGGCGGATTTGGTGGCCCCGGCGGTGGCGGACCGATGATGATGGGCTTCGGCGGCGCGGAAAGTTCGCGTTATAGCCTGACCATTCAGCTTCGCGTGAGTAACGTGTTCAACCGCGTCAACTTTGGCAACTACAGCGGCACGCTGGGTTCGGCCTTCTTTGGCATTCCGAGCAGCGCAAGTGCTGCGCGCGCGATGGATCTGAACTTGAGATTTAACTTCTAGACTTTCTGCTTCATTCGGCTAAAGTCCATTTGGCCACGAAGTTCGGCGGGATCAACATCCTGCTTGGCTTCGTGGCCTTTTTTGTTCATCATCCTGCCGCATTTCCAAATTTCACTGAATCCGGGCAAACACCATGCGAATCAATGATTCATTCACGACGGACTCTGTTGGCCAGAAAGAAGCTGTGCCTTTGTTGCTGATATTCTGCGCGGCGTTCGGATTGTTCTCGCTGGATTGGTTCAATGGGCTTCCTGCGGGAGGCGTTCCCTCCGTTGGAGCCGAACGCGTGCTGGCTGGAGACCTTCCGTACAGAGATTTCTGGACGATGTACGCTCCGGGGCATTTTTATCTGCTGGCTTTGGTGTATCGCCTGTTCGGGACGACCTATCTGGTGGAATCCGTGGCAGCGACAGTCTTTTGTGCGACGACGACTTGTTTGTGTTACTGGCTGGCTCGGAATTTGGGAAGCAAACGATTGCTGGCGCTGGGATGTGCGGCGGTGTTTCTGGCCGCGATGCACAACAAGGGCTATCACAAAAATCTCGGCTCGTATCCTTCCGCCAGCCTGTTTCTGCTTCTGGAACTGAATTGCCTCGTGTTGCATTACAAAACCGGTCGCCGCAATTGGCTGCTTGGGGCAGGACTGGCTGTGGGGACAGTTGTGATTTTCAAACACGATGTCGGTGCGTACACGGCCATTGCCACAGTTCTGGGACTGTTAGTGTTCCATTTTGTGAAACGGTTCCGAACGAATGCCCGCGAATCGCTGACTTCATTGCTGCTTAAAATCGTGCTGTATTCCGTTGCCGCCGCAGTGATCGTTCTTCCCGTGCTGCTGTATTTTTCCTGGTTGACCTGGCCGGATATGGTGCGAAATCTGGTGACGTTTCCCTTGGGAGATTTTCCGTTCTCGCGGCCTGAATCGTATCCCGGGTTGTTGCCGCTGAATCTTTGGGACAAATCACGCGTCCAGACGATGGAAAATGTTTGCCGCTACTTGGTGTTTGCGCTGCCGTTTCTGTGGTTTCTGCTGGGAATCGTCACCATAGGATTGGCGATTCAACAACGCCGACCGGAAATCGCCGCGTTGGCGACGACCTTTTGCGCGGCGTATGCGTTCCACTACTGGGCGGCTCACGTGCAGATCAATACGCACATCATTTCGATGTCGGTTTATGGCGCGTTGTTGGGAGCGCTTTTCTGGCAATTCGCCCAGACTGCTTACAACATTCAGCCGACAATGGTTCGGCGGTTCCTGGCCATTGGAGTGGCCATGGTTTGGTTGCTGTCGTTGGCTGCTGCTCCTGGGTACAAACGCTGGGTTGCGCGAAACAAACCTGTCGCCAAATTGACCTTGCCCAAAGTGGCGGGCGTCAAAGTTCCGGTGGAAGATGCGCGCAATCTGACGAATCTGGCGGAGTTTGTGAATGCCACCATTCCGCCCGACCAGCCGATTTTCATCGGCGTGCATCGGCACGATATTGTCGTTTTCGGCGATGTGATGGCGTATTTCATTCTCAATCGCCGCAGCGCCACACGGTATCAGGAATTGCATCCGGCGATTACCGACACCGCACCAATTCAGCGGGAAATCATCAACGATCTGGAACGCCAGAAACTTCCGCTCCTGATTCTCAAACAAGTGTTTCCTGATGACGTGCTGGACGCCGTCAAGCAGGACTTTCTCAAAAATCTGCCGAACATCGGAGCCACCGAACTGGATCGCTACATTCGGGAACATTATGTGGAAGTGCGCCGCTTCGGGCTGAGCCAGGTCTGGATGCGGAAAGAACTTATTGCTAAATCAGAACACAAGCTACATTGAGACACCGCGATCAAAACAGGATGACCAAGATTTTCGACAGGATTTACAGGACCATCAACTCTTGAAACGACCCAGCCGATGCTAAATCTTGTTCATTCTGAAAAAAAATCATGTTCATCCTGTTTCAATGTTTTTGCTTTGATTTAGGTAAATTCAACAAGCAGGTCGTTGATCGAACTGTTTCAAGGAGAACGACATGGATTTGGGATTGACCGGTCGTGTGGCCATGGTCGCCGCCGCCAGCAAAGGATTGGGCAAAGCCTGCGCGTTGGCATTGGCACAGGAAGGTTGCCGCGTTTCGATTTGTTCGCGCGATGCCGAAACTCTGGCGATAGCCGGAGCAGAAATTTCCACCTTTGGCGAAGTCAAAGAAGTGGTTGCTGATGTCGCTTCGCCGCAAAGCCTGGAAAATTGGTATCAGAAAACGGTTGAACAGTTCGGACAAGTGGACATTTTGGTGACGAACACCGGAGGCCCGCCGGTCAGCCGATTTCTGCAACTGAGCGACGAACAATGGCTGGCCGGAGTGGAATCCACGTTGATGAACGTCGTTCGATTATCGCGGTTGGTCATTCCCAGCATGCAGCAACGAAAATGGGGACGCATCATTCATCTGACATCGCTGGTTGCCAAACAGCCGATTGACGAATTGACGATTTCCAGTACGCTACGCGCCGGACTGTCGGGCTTGACCAAAACGATGGCCAATCAGTTGGGGCCGGACGGCATCACCGTCAACGCCGTGCTGATGGGACAAATTCTGACCGACCGGCAATCCGCCATTGCCGATGTGCGTGTGAAAGAGCAGGGAATCAGTTACGAAGAACATTTTCGTCGTCTGGCGGCGGAAATCCCGTTGCGTCGTTTGGGCGAACCGCGCGAAGTCGGCGAAGTCGTGGCCTTTCTGGCTTCGGAACGGGCGAGCTATCTGACAGGCGTTTCGTTGCCGGTGGACGGTGGGCTGATTCGCGGAACGATGTAGTCAGGAAACCAGAGCCAGAAGCGAAACTACGCATAGCCACGAATGAACACGAATGAGCAAATCCAATCATTCATCAGATTTATTTGTGAACATTCGCGTTTATTCGTAGTTAATTTCCGTTTTCTGGTTGAGCCATTACCAAAAATCAAAAGTGAGGATCAAGAATGAAACTGCTGGAAGGAAAATCTGCAATTGTCACCGGTTCGGGGCGAGGCATTGGCCGTGCTGTGGCGACGTTATTCGCCGAACACGGTGCGCATGTGGTGGTCAATGATCTGGATGGCGAAACCGCTGAAGGTGTCGCCAATTCGATTAACGCAGCAGGCGGAGTCGCCACGACTTGCGTGGGCAGCGTCACCGCGCCGGATTTCGCCGAGCGGGTTGTGCAAACTGCCGTGCAGGAATTCGGCAAACTCGACATCATCGTCAACAACGCGGGTTACACGTGGGATGGCGTGATTCAAAACGTCACCGACGAAATGTGGGATGCAATGATTGAAGTTCACCTGACTGCGCCATTCAGGATCATTCGCGCGGCAACGCCGTACATGCGCGAAGCCGCCAAACGCGAAATGGCCGAAGGCAAGCGCATTCATCGCAAAATCATCAACGTGTCTTCGACTTCGGGCGTCGCGGGCAATCCGGGACAGGTCAATTATTCGGCGGGCAAGATGGGCATCGTCGGCGTGACCAAAACTCTGGCGAAAGAATGGGGACGATTCAGCATCAACGTCAATGCCGTGGCTTATGGCTTTATCGAAACGCGGTTGACCGCGGCCAAAGAAACCCAATCGCCCGTTCACGTCGGCGAAAATGAAATCCAACTGGGAATTCCCGATTCCATGCGGCAGGCGGCGATGAACTTCATTCCGCTCGGACGCGCGGGAACTCCCGAAGAAGCTGCCGGACCGGTGCTGTTTTTGGCATCGCCTCTGTCGGATTATGTGACTGGCCACGTCGTGATGGTAACCGGCGGATCGTACGTTTAGCGCGCCGGAGAAACATCAAGGGTTGATCAAAACGCCGCACCAAACGAACCCGTAGAGTTCGTTTGGTGCGGCGCGCTTTTGCAGAGGCCGAAATGCTTCTGTTTATTTGATGGAGACTTTGACCGTGTTCGACACGCGCGTGCCGATCGTCAAAATCACATCTACTTCGCCGCGCCCGGCAGTGCTGCGCGGAATCAGAATGTTCGCCTGATCCAATCCGACGAAATCGTTTTGCGGCCCGGCGTATTGCACTGTCGCAGCAA
>JAEUQP010000602.1 GCA_016789645.1 Acidobacteriota bacterium
AGCTGACCTGGTTCGATGGCGGATTGATGCCCGCGCGACCGGATGCTTTGCCGGATGACGTGCAACTCGATCCGGGCGGCGGCGCAATCTTCATCGGCGAGAAAGGCATTCTGGTTCACGGAACCTATGCCTCGAATCCGAAGCTTTTCCCGGTGTCGTTGATGGAAGCGGCGGCCAAAGTGCCGAAGACGTATTTCCGCGTCGAAAAATCCGGCGAAGGCCAGTTCGCGCAAGCGAAACACCGCATGAACTGGATCAACGCCATCAAAGGCAAAGAAAAAGCGACCTGTCCATTTGAATATGCTTCGCGGCTGACGGAAACGATGCTGCTCGGCGTGGTGGCGATGAAGGTCGGCCAAAGCAAGAAGATTTACTACGACGGCGACAAAGGAGTCATCACCAACAACTCCGACGCCAACCAGTACCTGCAACGCGAATATCGCAAAGGCTGGACGTTGTAATCCGAAACCAAATAGCGCCTTTTTCACCGCGGAGGCGCAGAGAACCGCAGAGGTTTCGCAGAGGATTGTTATTTGCCTCTGCGCTTCCTCAGCGTTCTTTGCGTCTCTGCGGTTTGAAAGAATTTGCCTAAATCACGCCTTCCGCTCGTAACGCTTCAATCCGTTCCGCCGAATAGCCCAACATTCCCCCATACACCAATTGATTATGTTCGCCCATTTCTGGCGGCGGCAATTCGTATCCGGTCGAAGCCGCCGAAAAGCGAATCGGCATTCCAATGCCGTACGCTTCCACAACCGCGCCGAATTTCGGATGCTTCAAAGGCATCGTTTCGCCGCGCGCCACGACGTGAGCATCGCTGACGGCAGTACGCGGATCACGGACTTCGGCGGAAGGCACACCATTGGCTTCAAGCGTTGCCAGCAACTCCGTCAATGGAAGCATTGAAGTCCAGGCTTCGATCATCGCGTCGAGTTCCTTGTCGTGTCGAACGCGCAGATCGCGCGTGGCGAACCGCGCATCAGTGATGAGTTCCGGCCGGTTCATTGCTCGAAAAATGCCGAAGGCGAATGAATCCTGAGGCGCGCAAATCGCCACAAAGCCATCGCGCGCGGCATACACGCCAAACGGAGCCAATCGCGGCGCAGTTTTTCCTGTTCGCGTGGGGATGCCCAGTTGTTCCAGCACGTCAAAATGCTCACTGGCCACCAGTCCGGTCATCGCTCCCAACATCGAAACATCCACAAACTGCCCTACGCCGGTTTGTTCTGCCTGACGCAATGCCGCCAGCGTGCCGATGATCGCGAACAACGGCGTAATCAGATCGGCAAATGGAACTCCGGCGCGCATCGGCGGATCATCAGGATTGCCGGATGTATGCATCGCGCCGCTCAGTGCCTGAATGATCGTGTCCATTGCCTTGCCCTCAGGCGCTTCGGCGTCGCTGCCAAATCCGGTCAAGGCGCAATACACCGCGCGCGGATTCACCTGTCGCACAAATTCATATCCGAATCCGAGCCTGTCCATCGTGCCGCGACTGAAGTTTTCAAACACGATGTCTGCTTGCCTGACCAGATCGGCAAACACCTCGCGGGCGTGCGGATGTTTCAGGTTCAACGTCACGCCGAGTTTGTTGCGCAACCGATTGAGCGCCGACACCGAAATGTCGTCGGCGCTGTCTCGAACGAGCTTTGCACCGTCGCGGCCAAGATACGGAGAGTTGTCGCGACCGGGATCGCCTTTGAGCGGGTTTTCCACCTTGATGACTTTTGCGCCCAACCCCGACAACAACAACGTTGCAAACGGCCCGGCCAGCGCGATGGTCAAATCCAGAACTGTGATTCCCGCCAACGGGCGC
>JAEUQP010000610.1 GCA_016789645.1 Acidobacteriota bacterium
GCGCGGCGCGTTTCGCGTGCGCGGCGACGTAATTGATATTTATCCCAGCTATCAGGATCAGGCGTATCGGATTGAGTTTTTCGGCGACGAAATAGATTCGATTTCGACGATTGATCCGCTGCTGGGCGAAGTCATCAAAAAGCACGACAGCCGCGTGCCGATTTATCCCCGAACGTATTACGCCACCACGCGAGCCACGACCAAACGCGCCGTCGCCACCATCAAAGCCGAGTTGGAGGAATGGGAGCCGCAACTGATCGCGCAAAACAAATTGATCGAAGCGCAACGGTTGCACCAGCGCGTCATGTACGACCTGGATATGTTCAACGAGCTTGGTTTTTGCCGAGGCGTTGAAAATTACTCGCGGCATCTGACCGGGCGCGCTGTCGGCGAACCTCCGCCGACACTGTTTGATTACTTGCCCGAAGACACGTTGGTCGTCATTGACGAAAGCCATCAATCCGTTCCGCAAATTCGCGCGATGTACACCGGCGACCGTTCGCGCAAACAGAATCTGGTGGATTTCGGATTTCGATTGCCGTCAGCGCTCGACAATCGTCCGCTGAAATTTGAAGAGTGGGAACAGCGCGTTGGCCAGGTGATTTATGTTTCAGCGACGCCGGGGCCGTATGAACTGACAAAATCCAGCGGAGCGTTTATCGAACAGGTGATTCGTCCGACCGGCTTGCTCGATCCCGAAGTCGAAATTCGTCCGGTGCGCGGCCAGATTGACGATTTGCTGGGCGAAGTCCGCGAACGCGCCGAACGCGGCGAGCGTGTGTTGGTGACGACGCTGACCAAGAAAATGGCCGAAGACCTGACGGATTATTACTCCGATCTGGGCGTCAAGGTGCGCTACATGCATTCCGAAGTGGACACGCTGGAACGCATCCGTATCTTGCGCGATCTGCGCCGAGGCGAATTTGACGTGCTGGTCGGCATCAACCTGTTGCGCGAAGGGTTGGATTTGCCGGAAGTTTCTCTGGTAGCGATTTTGGACGCTGACAAGGAAGGGTTCCTGCGCAGCGAATCTTCGCTGATTCAAACCATCGGACGCGCAGCGCGCAATTCGCGCGGCAAAGCCATTTTGTACGCCGACAAAATGACCGATTCGATGCGCCGGGCAATAGACGAAACCAATCGCCGCCGCGCCAAACAAACGGCGTTTAACGAAGCCAACGGCATCACACCGCAATCCATCGTCAAACCGATTGAAGCGACGCTGGTCACGGCCTACGAAGCGGATTACTTCAAAGTGCCGCTGAGACTGGAAGCCTACGACGAATACAGCCCGGAAAAGATCGCCGAAACCATCTTGCAACTCAACCACGACATGCGCGAAGCCGCCAAACGCTTCGAATTCGAGCGCGCGGCGGAGTTGCGAGATAAGATCAAGTATTTGCGCGAACGGGAATTGGAATTAGGATAGGGTTGCCACCCCAAACTGTTTCAATCCGTAATTTTCCAGCCGCGTTCAACGCGGCTTCCCGCGAAGCGGCAATTAGGCCAGCCGTTTGACGGCTGGTAATGCGGCGAATGAACAACCGGATTTGCGCTTTAGCGTCCTTCTCCCTACGGCTTCAGCCAGAAAGGACTCAGCTATGGCGCGCAACGTTTACCATGAGATCAATCCGCACATCACCTGGCATACGAAACACAACTCGCCAGTGCTGACGACGCGGATTGAAAATCGCCTCCATCATTATCTGCAACACAAAGCCATCGAAACTCCGGGCATCGTCTTTCACGAAATTGGCGGCACTGAAGACCACGTTCATCTGGCCGTCAGTGTTCCACCAACACTGCCAATCAGCGATTGGGTTGGGAAGATGAAAGGGGCGAGTTCGCATTACATCAACCACCAAATTGCCAATCGCAAAATCCTGGAATGGCAAACCGGCTACGGCGTCGTCAGCTTCGGAACAAAAGACTTGGCGTGGGTGGTTCGCTACATCAAAAACCAGAAAGAGCATCACTCATCCGGCTCGATCCAGGATCGTCTGGAACGAATTGAGTTTGATGATGGTGAGGCTAAAGTCACAGAGTGAAAGCCCGTTGGAAACGGGCTAAGCTGGTATTGAGCACGTTAAGTGCAGAACCTGAGCCTCAATAGCGTGACTCGCGGGAAATGTTTTTCTTAAAAGCTATAGCGTACCTTTTCAGCACTATTTGTCCTTCGTGAAAACCCGCTGCCCGCCGTTTCGTTTTATGGTCATCTGATTTTTCGCGGCGTCGAATTCAAAAACGATACCGGCAGGAGTGCCATTATCGAGTTTGAATTTGTCCTGCGCCGTTGCTTCGAGTGGGACAGCAGATCCCGCCCCGGGCGGTTGCGCGTAAAGCGTCGCGCCGTTGCGGGTGATTGTAAATTTCACGGGAGCTTCGGGAGTCGAATAAATCCCGACGTATTTGTCCAGCACTTCCGTGCTGACGGCGATGGATTCAAAGGCGGGAATCTGAAACGGTTTGTTGTAGTAGATGTCAGCGATGCCTTTCATGATGTCGGCTACCGGGTAAACCTTTGCGTTCGTCGTGTAGGCGAGGGCCAGTTTTTCTTCCGGCAGGTAAGCCAACACCGCTCCGTAGTTGTCCGCGCCGCCCGTATGCCCGTAAAAGGTTTTACCGGCAAACATCATGGCTTCCATTCCCGCTCCCTCGCCGTCTCTGATAGTTTTCATCTGATCAAGATTCTCCTTTGACACGATCTTCCCGTCGAACAGCGCCCGGATGAATTTGGCCAGGTCGCTTGGCGTCGAAACAATCGCGCCTGCGCTGAACAGGATGCTTGGATGTGTTTCAGGTACCGGTTTCCACCCGTCGCCGAAGTTCATATAGGTCAGAGCTTCGTTTTTGCTCACGTCAATATTCCCGGTCGCCAGATATGTATTCGCAAGCCCGATCTTTGACGTGATTCTCTCTTTGAGCGCTTCCTCGTAGGATTTGCCAGTTACCTTTTCAAGGATCAGACCCAAAATCTGGTAGCCGGAATTGCTGTAAGAACGTTTTGTATCCGGTTCGAAATCGGGAGTGGCTTTGACGATCAGGGCAAGCATTTCATCTTTCGTCACGGGAATCGTGTTCACATTTCCTTGAGCATTCTGCTCGCGCCTTACATTCGGGATACCGCTGCGATGCCAGAGTATTTGAACAATGGTAATTTTCCTGGCGTTTGGAACCTGCGGGAAGAATTTGTCGAGGGTGTCGGTCAGCTTTAATTTCCCCTCCTCAACGAGCTGCAAGATCATCGAGGCGGTAAACATTTTCGTGATCGAACCAATGCGAAATCTGTTCGCTGCGGTCAAAGGCTTCTTCTCGGTTCCATTGATCTGACCGTAACCGATAGAACGATCGTAAAGAACCTTGTCGTCTTTGGTGATGGTCAAACTTCCCATCGCCTTATTCTTTTCGGCCAGCCGGTCAAAAAACTGGTCGAGTTTGGCTTTGTC
Organism: Acidobacteriota bacterium; assembly: GCA_016789645.1. Lineage (GTDB taxonomy): Bacteria > Acidobacteriota > Blastocatellia > RBC074 > RBC074 > RBC074. Next base: position 3,447 of record JAEUQP010000610.1, read on the forward strand.
CAGCGTCTGTGCGTAGCCTGCCGTGAACAATGCCAGTGTCAGTAAAGTTGCGGAGAGTGTTTTGATGTTCATATCGGTTTTCCTGTTTCAGGTAATAGAAGCAGGCAGGCTTATATGAAAATTCCTTGTGACCGTCAAGAACTTTACACCAAAAAGCTTGTTTTTATTTTTCGGGTTTCAGAAATTTCGTCGTAGCCTCTTCACACAATTCCAAAGGAAACTTTTTATGCACTGTTTACATAAACTGGCCTTCGTTATCGCACTCACCCAACTGCTTTTCACTGGCGGTGCGCATCAACCAATTGCTACGCAAAAAGCGGTTCAAGGCGAAAGCGTGATCCCGTTTACGCTCACCGCTCACAACAACATTGTCGTCAGCGCAAAGCTCAACGGCACAGACACCTTGAAACTGATGCTGCATACAGCAACGGCGGATGTGCGGTTGACCGAAGATGCCGTGCGCAAACTGAAAAGCATCTCGTTTACCAACTCAACCAAAGTGAAATCCTGGGGAGGCGAATCGGATTCGCGTTTCAGCAAAGAGAACCGGCTTCAAATCGGCGCGCTTCAGCGCAAGGACATCACCGTCTGGGAAGATAAAAATTCCGGTCACGACACGGACGGCAAGTTCGGTCTGGATTTCTTTCAGAATCAGATAGTGGAAATTGATTTCGACCACGGCCATATCGCGCTTCATAAAACGCTGCCACGCAAAGCCGAAACCTACGAACGCCTCAAACTCGAAACCCAACACGGCGACCTGATGGTCGAGGGCAGTTGCCTGATCGAAGGGAAAAGCTACACCAACAAATTTCTTCTGCACTCCGGTTATTCCGGAGGAATTCTGCTGGACGATGCCTTCGCGGCAACCGCTGGCGTAGACGGAAAGATCAAGATTACCGAAGAATCCAGTTTGAAAGATTCCTTTGGAAACACGATCAAGGTAAAAAAAGGCATCATGCCCGTGTTTCTGCTTGGCAGCGCCAAACTTTCCAATGTCCCCACAGGCTTCTTTTCCGGAGCCATCGGTGCTCAGAAACTGAGCGTCCTCGGCAGCGAAATCCTCAAACAGTTCAATCTCATATTCGACATTGCCCACAATGATCTTTACCTTGCCCCGCGCCGCACGTAAGCACCTAAGCAACAATCCTGCGGTATAAAACAGAGCAAACGAAAAGAAATTCAGGAGAGGAGACAACGATGCAAGATACGACAAAACCTTTGATGATACTGATTGCCGGCCCTTATCGTTCGGGAACCAATGATGATCCGGCAAAAATGCAGGCCAACGTTGACGCGATGGAACAATATGCCTTGCCCCTGTTTCGCGCCGGGCACATTCCTGTGCTTGGTGAATGGTTTGCGCTTCCGCTGGTCACGCTGGCGGGATCAAAACAGGTTGGAGACGCGGCCTTTACCGAAATTTTTCATCCGATTGCAGAACGACTTCTCAACCGTTGTGACGCGGTTTTAAGGGTAGGAGGCGCATCAGCCGGGGCCGATGAAATGGTTCGTTTGGGAGCCGCAAACGGGCTGAAGATTTTCCATCGGTTGGAAGATGTTCCCAACTGCGCAACGAACGATTAACAAACTATCCCCCGGCTTTGGCGTCAGTCCCACACAAAACACATCATGCGCTTCGCTTTGTTTTTTGCAGCAATCCCAGCCCTGCTTGGCAGTGTGTTTCTGATGCACTCTTCCGGGGTTTCTTCAGTACTGATCTGGCAACAACTGCTGGTCTTTCTGGTGCCAAGCCTTGTGTTGTGGCTTGCAACAAGACAACGGCATCTGTTTCCAACAAACAAAACCGCTCAATTCGGAAGCCTGATTCTGGCTGCCTGCCTTTTTCTGCCGCTGATAATTGACCGGGCAGAAGGGCCGCAGCGTTGGTTAAACATCGGCCCGCTTCGCCTGTACCTTGCGCCAATCCTTCTTCCAACGCTGATGCTTTACCTCGAAGTGATACGCCGAGAAATGCAGACAAAGGCAATCTGGTTAAGCCTGCCGGTCTTTGCGGCATCTGCGGCTCTGGTCTTACAACCGGATGCGGCTCAGATGAGCACATTTGCCTGTTCCTGCATTCCAATCATCCTTGCCTCTGAGATGGCAAACCCCTTGCGGGCCATTGTCACATTGAGCCTTCTGGTCTGTGTGTTTGCAGTCTGGCAAATCCCTGATCCGCTCGAACCCGTCGCGCACGTCGAGGGAGTCTTTCATCTGGCAGCACAATCTTCGCCATTTGAACTGATTTTTGCGTTGGTCGCTGCGGCGTTGCCGTCGGCGGTGCTAATATTGTGCGCGTGGACATCGTCTTCTGTTGGACTGTTTGCCGTCGGGATTTACTACGCGGCAATTCTCAGTCTGTCTCCGCTAAAGATAACGCCGGTTCCACTGCTCGGATTCGGAGCTGGCCCGATACTTGGCTATGTCTTTCTGACATTTGCCATTTCTGCATTCTCCGCAAAAAAGCTAGCTATGCGCCCGGCAATGCCCAGCAGGGAAAATTCCTGAGGGCAAGCCCCCAGGCGTAATCATTTAGTGGTGTTGATCTGAGATCGTGATCCCGCATCCAGCGATGCGGGAATCAATCCAACTCGGAAGGAATTGTCATGACTAAAAAAGGAAAGGTGTTGGGAATCCTCGTCGCGGGCGCGGCGTTGCTGGCAATCTGGCTGCTCTTTACAGGCAACGGCAAACGCACGCAATTTCTGTTCGGCGGCGTAATGGTCAACCTGGGCTACCGGTTGCAGGATCATCTGGCAAGCTACGATTTCAAGCACGAACACGAAATTACGCCGGATGAAGTCTGGAAAGAAATGCAGGAACAGAATGCGCTGGCGGCGTCCGTGCGCAAGGCGTTTCCTCGCACAGCGCGCCATCCACTGGTCGCAATGATCGTTTGTATGGACGCCCGGCTGGACACCAACGAACTGACGGGCGACACACGCCGCTACTATTACACCATCCGCACCGCAGGCTCCGTGCTGGCCGAAAAGGAAGAAGAAATGCTGGAACTGGCCGTAGCCAATGGAGTGGAACTGATAGTGCTCAGCACACATTCAGATTGTGCAGCAGAAAAAGCCGCCGCTTCGCCGGACATGCGCCAACGCTTCCCGGCTTTGGCCAACGCGGTTGATGAACGCGAACAACGCATCAAGGAATTCATGGCACGCCCCGCCATCGCATCGAAAATTGCCGAAGGCAAGCTTGCCGTCAAACTCATCCACATTGACACGATGACCGAGAAAATGCTGCCGCGCTGACCTTCAACGTGCGCGGTTCAACTCAACCCACGTCGCCCCTTGTTCAAGCGGGATAAGAAAAGCTTCGCGTTCCTGCTGGAGCGACTTCGTTAGCTGATAATTGCCGAAACTAACCAATGGCGAACCCAGCATGACCGTTAAGACTTGGAGTTGAAAGATTGCTTCAGAAAATCTTGCCTTCTCTAAATCTCAGCCATACACTGCACATGTCTTTCAGCGATACCCAAACATGTTTGCCCCGTAGTTTCAGTTTTATTCTGTCATCAAACCAATACCGATTCTAAAACCAATGAATAGAAAGCCATCTGCAAAGAAGAAAATAAACTCTCGTGGGACAAATCAACTGCGCTTCGAACCAGCGAAAATTGATTCACTTTTTGTTGCTCTGGACGCGATTGCGTGGATGGATGCTCCGACGGCAGCCCAAATAGCACAGTTTGCTGGCATTGACTCTCGGACAGCAGGCAAGCTGCTCAAGAATGCACTTCAGATTGGATTAGTAGATCAAATAGGTGATCGTGCTTATGCACTTGTCTTGCCCTATCCATACAAAGGCTCCCTTGAGCAAAAGCAAGCGGTTGTAAAAGAAGCTCTTGTTCGTCTTCCATTGTTAACTGGAGTTCGCCAGTTTTTGCGATTAGGCGACACAATTCAGGTGGCACTTCGAAAAGCAGCTACCGTGGCAAACATCAGCCCATTCAATCCAAGTGATTTTAGTGCTCTTCTGGAATGGGCTCAGGCATTAAGCGCATTGAAGCCTGATTTGATTGCTGAAGACCTTCTTGATGCGGCAATTCAAAAGAAGACAGACCGTCATAAATCCGACGACAAGCGCCGAGTCGCTTTTCTTTCGCACAGTTCCAAAGACAAGCCCTTCATTCGGCAATTAGCCGCAGACTTGACTGCAAACGGCGTCTCAGTATGGCTTGATGAACAGCGAATACGAGTTGGTGATTCGATACCAGAAAAAGTTGCTCAAGGCTTGGCTGGCTCGGATTATTTCTTAATAGCAATGAGTCAGAATTCGGCTGAATCCGAATGGGTAAAAAAGGAATTGAACAATGCTTTGGTCAAAGAGGTTCAACGGCGCAAAGTGCATATTCTTCCTCTAAAACTTGATGACTCGCCAATACCAACAATTATCGCGGACAAGGCTTATGCTGATTTTTCCAGTTCATATAAAGCTGGCTTTGATCAACTACTTCTGGCTTTGCAAGGAGAG
>JAEUQP010000613.1 GCA_016789645.1 Acidobacteriota bacterium
CCACTCCTGCCCAAGTTACCCAGTCTGGGCAATGGTGAAAACGTCAAAGTTATGCACGGCATTGATAAGCAATCACGCCGCGCCTGGGTCAAAGCGACGATAGATGTCGAGCTGGCCGAAACAGCCACAGTCTTTTCTTTCGGACCGATTGAATTGAAATTGGCCAACGCGCATTTCACCGCTGTGGCAACGATCACCGCCGAATTGGGCAGTGCTCCAATGCTGAAGGTCGAGGGCTTAATCAAAGGCAATTGGGAATTGATTATCGCCGGAACTTCGCTGGTGACGTTCCGCGATACTCGGTTGATGTTTGATGACAGCGGGAAAATCCGTTTCGACATTTCCACGGACAGAATTGAAATGGCCGGAGCGCTGAAGTTCCTGACCGACCTGTTGAAGAAGTTCCTGCCATCGGGCGGTGACGATCTGCCGCCGATAAGATTGATTATCATTGATGGAAAACCGGCAGGCGTCGAAACGGTGATTGATCTGCCATTGCCGCCAGTGCAACTTGGAGCATTTGGCCTTAGCGGGCTGGTAATGGGCGCAGGATTCCGCCTGTTGCTCAGGCCAGTTTCAGGCGGCATTGATTTTGCGCTTGGCGTTGCGCTGTCGTTCGGCAAAAAAGAAGACCCATTCACGCTGACCATTTTCATACTGGGCGGTGGAGGCTGGTTCGACACCCGATTGACGTATTATCCGTTGACCAATCGGTTATTGGGTGACATCACCATAGGAATTACGGCGAGCGCGACATTGGCAATTTCCCTTGGGCCGATTCGCGGCGCAGTTTCCATCACCTTCGGCGTGTACGCCGATTTTCACATTGACTCGGCCAGCGGAACTTCCTTTGCCATTACGCTGATGCTTTTGCTGAAAGGCGAAGTCGAGGTCCTCAGCATCATCTCCGTTTCCATCTCGTTGTTGCTGGAAGCTCAGTACAGCAGCGACGGTTCGCTGGTGGGACGCGGTACATTGAAGATTCGCGTGAAAATTTGCTGGTGTTTTACCTTCAAGTTCAGCAAGACCGTCACCTACACGTTCAAAAAAGGCTCCGGCGCACAGGCAGAACTGGTTTCATTTGATGCAACAGCGCTGGTTGCTGGTGACGTGTATGACGCAGCCGCCCGCGAGTATTTGGAAATGTTCGAATAAGACGAATCAACCCTCAGCAGAAAGGATGAAACAATGGCGAAAGTAGCGATTATCTGTCATTTGGAACGGTTGTGGCCGGAATATGAAGCCGGGCAGGCTTATTTCGGTTTGAATCTGTCGGCGTCCTTCGACGGCGAAAGTGGCTCGAAAGAAGAGGCCTTGAGCTTGTTGATGCCTTGGTTGTGGGGCAACGTTGAAAAAATTCACGTCAAACGAAAAAGCGCGCCAATGGCGGAAGAAGTTGACGACATTGAATATGTCATCGGGGCTGAGGACTTATTCGACCCTGAACCGATTAAAAATGCCATTCTGGACGAAGCCAGCGATATGCTGGCCAACTTGACTGAAGGCATTGAATCATTTGTTTGGCGACCCAACATCGGAACAGAAGAAGAAGAGGAAACTCGGCGTTATTTCCGCAATCTGCTTGGCTATGTTTCGACTTTGCCCGCCCCCACTCCGCAGAACTTGAATTTGTCATTGTGCTTTAAACTGCCCGTCAGCTCATTAACCATTGACGATCTGATTTACGCCGTTCCTGAATTCAAAGGCGGAACGTTGGGCAACCTCAAACCGCTGAGCGCAGGGCCGGGCAGTGCGATTTCCAGACCGGGCGTGCAAGTTTCACCTTGGAGTTATTCCTCCGGCGCACACACTGTGACGGCTTATACGGTTCCCTGGACGGTTGTCGCCTCCGAAACCTCAGACAAAAGCTTCATAGATTTCAGCAGCTATTGGATCAAACGGGAATTTGAAGCGAATCAGCCTACTTGGTACGGAACAGACTGGACTGTCCGAATGGAAGGAAAGATTGCAGCTGCGTTTGATCTGACACAGCGGTTGATTGATGCATTCCGTGCCAACCTGGAGGTATTCAAGCAGCCAGCCAAATTCAACGATCAGGATTATGTCGAAAAGGTGTTGAAGTTCTTTCGCCAGTCTGTGGTTACAACGACGCGCGATCTGGCCGGAACAGGTGTGCAACCCGGAGCCGATGGCGCCGATGTTGCCGGATACTTGTTGTCACGCTGCCGCGATACGGCTCTGGAAAACAGCGGGTTGATGGAATCGCTTCGGCTTTCAATGCGTGGGGCTTTGGAATTTTACAATCGCTCACAAACTTACCAGGAGTGGGTTGAATTGTTGAAATCGTTCCCGGAAATCAAGGCGACTGCCGCGCTTCGTAACCCATCGGAATTCCGGCGGCGCGACAAGCTCGACGAAGAGCTGGGCGAACTGGAAACCATTCAAAGCGCATTGGCCGATGAAAACAATTTGCGGGACTTATTGCTGGCGCAATGGCGGCAAGCGGTGGATAAACCTGGCGCAGTGGCCAACACGACTGCTACCACGCCGCCGGCTGTGTATTTTCAAAGCGTTCGCCCGGAAAAAGGTGAAATCGGTTTGCTTGGTTTGAATGATGGACGTGCCTGGGTATTGACGCTCGCAAACTTGAATTTACAGCAACTGCCGGCGAATGGCTTTCTACAATTCAACATAAGTGATCCTAAAGCTGCTTCGCAAATCCAGATCAGCATTGAAGCCCGCCGCACCGCTTCGGGCAATCTAAGGGTTCGGTTGCTGGATGCTGGGGGAGTGGAAAAAGCTCAGGCAGAATTCTCAGACCTCAATTACCATCTGCGATTGCAGATCATGCACAAAGCAGAAACAGAATGGCTGGTCACGGCGCAAGTCGGCAAAGGCGTCAACATTTGGCAGCCCGTCGGGGGAGGCGGGATTTCATTAACTACGACATCAAAGCTGAACGCCGCCGCTGTTTCAATCACGCTTGGGGGCGGAGCCACTAGCGCAACTTTTACGCCGCCGTCAGCGTTGGTGGTGACGCCGGACAAACTTGCCGACGCCATCAAGAGTTGGGATCAAGCGCAATTCAACAAGGCAGGCGCCTTCCTGATGAGGTTCAACAGCCAATTGAAGAACACGGTTTTGCCTGCCATACAGCTTCGCCAGCGATTGGCATCTGGCAATATCGGGCGTATCTGGGGCGAAATCATTGCGCTCAAGCATTCGTTCGGAAATGAATTCGGACAATTGATTGACCACCTGAAAGAAAAGCTTGAAGCATACTACGATGGCAGAATTGACAGCGTGACTCCCATTTACAGCGATTACCTGAAGTTGCCAGGCGTAGCGACGACAGGCGAGGTCACTTCCCATATCAAAACGACGCTTGCCGGTTATATTGAGAGCTTCAAGCAGGTGTTGTTGCCGAATGCAGCCGAATCCGTGGACGAAGGTGATAGCTCACCGACCGAAATTTCCCAAGGCGTGACGATCCAGGTAGACCGATTAGCGAAATTCGTCGAAGGCGATTCCAGCGATGCTCAGGATTTTTTGCGGCGAATTGCCGGCGTAGGCGTGTTGATGCGACAGGCTCCGAGCGGCTCTCTGCCTTCGGCGTGGCGGTGTTTGAATCTGGCGGAACTACGCGCCGAAAAACCCTCTGCTGACAACGACCAAACGCTGAAACTGGTGTTTTCGAAATCGCTGGCCCCGTATCGGTTGACGTACCAGAACGATTTGCGACAAGCCCTGGTGACCTACAACGATAATCCGCTGATCGCTAAAAGCCCGGCGGCGAAATTATCCGGCGGCGTAAATTTGGAAGATGAATTCGACGACGGCAGCGTAGTCCGAATCGAATATACGCCCGCTCATAAAAACAGCGATTGGGCGAAATTGCCGCCGCTGAAATTCGGACAGACGTATGACCTTGCGGCGTTTGTAATTGGCAACAGCGGCGCTTTGCCCAAAGAACTGACCGATGGCCACCCGGCCAAATTACGCGCTTCGACCGAAGGGTTTCAGCCGGATTTGAGTCCGTACCTTCGTCGTGTGAAGTATCTGCGCCGCGTTCGCGTGGGCAAACCGCGATTTGCCTCGCAACAAATTGGCAAAGTGGGCAGGCCGGAAATTCAATTGCCGCGCATCCCCAAACAGGTTTTGCCCTTGGCCGGGGAATTGAAGCTTAAACCGGAAAGCGTCAGCGGCATTCCGTTGCCTGATCCCAGCGAAGATATGACATTCCAGGACAACAACCTAAGCGCTCCCGTGGTCAATGCTGGAGCGCAGAATCTGCCCCTGTTGTTGCTGCCGTACCGTAATGGAAAGGATTTACAATCAACGTTTGTTTTCGGATTGCGAAAACCAGCCACCGACCTGACGACGTGGAATCGTTGGATGGCGAAAGATCAGGATGCCGAAACCGGGACGGAGAAACCTACCGCTAAAAAACGCGAGCAAGTGTGGGCGGATTACCATCGCAAAGCTCCCAAAGATGCGAGCCAGGCGGAGCAGGATAACCGAGAAGACATCACGTTGGATGACCCAGCGGCAGCGGACTTTTTCGTCGCGGAGTTGGTTCCGATGCGAGCCAAAGGGATGACCACATCTAAAGTTGTGACCGTGCTTACTTCACCTTCGCAGGCGAATGCAGGGGTGAAATTGGCGCAAGCGCCGCCGGTGCGGGTCACTTGCAAGCTTGGTGAATTAAGCAGCATTAAGTCGGAAATCGGCCAGCTTACGGTCGAAGTCGGTTTTGGCGAAGTGGTTGAATTACGCATTTACGTGCCGGTGGATTCCAAATGGTTCGACGACGAGAGTCAGCGCCGATTTCATAAGCTGCCAACGCCGCCCGCAGGCGCATGGAAGAAGTTTGAGGACCGATTTTATTTGTTTTCGCCGCTGCGATTGATTCTGGAAGGCGTCAGTAATGAACTGCCACCGGCTCAAGAGCTTTGGAGGGCGATTCGTCCTGTTGCCACTGGCTCGCGTCTGGCCGTGCATTTTGATCGTGGTGTGTCAACGCCCACCAACAAATTCGATTATGTGGCGAAGGTGGATTTGCGGCGGCAGTTGTGGCGCTGGCAAGGGCGCCCTCTGGCCGAATTTCCGGCGCTTAGCACCGCCAAACAACTTGAGATCAATAAACTGCCTGATGATGACACATCAGGTTCCACAGCGACTCATGCGTTTCTGTGGGACGCGGAAGGCTTTGGCGACCGTGGAGACGATGATTACATGCTGACCAGCACGGCAATCGGATTAACGGACAGCAGCCCGGTTCTGTTTGAAGACGACCGTAGCCAGGATCGGCGTGCGTTGTATTACCGCTTTGCAGTTCGTGCGCACAGCCGGTACCAGGGTTTGCTGACAAACAATTTTCCTGAGTTCGTGGATTCCAGTCGTCACGCTTTACCAAGTGTGCCGGAATCGAGCACGAGTCCGGTTGATCGTTGGAAACGACATTTGCTGGATTGCCGCTGGCAGGATGAAGTGCCCAAACCGCAGGTTAAATTCGTTGTTCCGCTGACGGAATCCGCTTCGGCAGGCAGCGCCACCAACGCCCGAATGCCAGGCTTGTTGGTGGTGTTGAATGAAACCTGGTACGAAGTCGGCGGGCTGGCCGAAAAGCTAGTCGCCGAATTGCAGCAGGTAAGCAACCCCTTTGAAAACAAAGAGATTCCTCAATTTGGGCCAGACCCGATCTTGACCGGCGATTCCTGGTCAGGTGACCCCGTCAAACTGGATGTCAGCCAGCCAATCGGCCACACTTTTGACACTGATACCGAAGCGCCGCTTTTTGTCGCTTCGTCGTGCGTGTTGTCTTTGCCGGATTTGCCGAAATCTGTGGAAGACAAATGGTGTTTTGCCAAGATTGCCTTCAAACGCAGTTTAATCATCAATGGCGCTGAAACTGCGGTAGAAAGCAAGCCGACTGATCCGTACTGGGTGCAATTGCTTCCCGATTTTTCGCAATTCAACGACAATTTCGATTACGACAAATTGAAACTACGCCGGGAATCATCGGGATCAAACGCCATCGTTATTCTTTCCGGTGAAACGCCTATGGCACTTCCTGCCGATCCGCCACTTACCGGATTCAACCAATTCACACGCTGGTTGTTGCTGACGCAAGTCATACGCGATATGCGCGGGCGCCGCGACCAAGAGCGGTATGTTGGGTTATACCGCCTGGGAACTAATGGTGTTTGCAGCCCGCTTGACCCCCAAACAAAACTGGCAAGCGATTGGAAACTGCGAGGACGAATCGTCGAAGTGCAGTATCGCGTGGAAAAACTCAGTAATATGCGAAGCCACGCTGTTTATTATGACGGTGCAAGTCTGGCTGGCGGCAATCAATGGGTTGTGACCTTGTCCGGCATCAAGGGAAGTTTTGCCGCACAGCAGGGGATCAACTTTTCCATCAATCGGCCCTCAAGTGTGGGCAGTGCCGAATTTTTGGGGATTGCTGTCACTTATGGCGTGGATGGATCAGCAAGATTGCAATTGAACAAAGGCGGCGCGCCTGTCGGAGCATCAAAAGCCCTGAGCAGCAGCCAAGCCAGCTCACCGTATGGTTTGCGGCTGGTTTTGACGAAAACGGGCAACAGCCTGGATGTGTCAGCTCAATATCAAGTCGGCACGACCTGGGAGGAGTTCCGAACAACAACCCACGATGCTCTATTGGATATTTCCGTTCAGGTGCAGTTGAATCCGGCGGGTGGCTCAATGCCTCAACTTGGCTATATTGCGCCAGCATTGGCCGCTGAACCGTGGGATCATTTGTTTCCGCTGGAAATGCCGGGGGCAACTCCTGAGGACGCCAAAGCGCGTATCGTTCGCGTTTCGCGTCCAATTGAAATGTAGACAGAGTTCAAGGCTATACCGACTGGAATCAATCAAAAAAACCTTGCTCAAATTTGCAGCAAGGTTTTTCTGATTGAAGGATTGAAGATTGGATTGCTACGAAGAAGTTATTTGAGCTTGGCGATTTCCTCAAAATACTTCACGAACATCTTGATGCCGCCCGCGGTTTGTCCCCAATCGTAATTTTCGTTTTTGGCGTGGTATCCGTGTTCCGGCAAACTCAATCCCAAAAAGGTGATGGGCGCGCGTAGATGTTTTTGCATGGTGACGACAGCGCCAATCGAACCGCCTTCGCGCGTGAACGCCGGTTCTTTGCCAAAGGCGAATTTCATCGCCACGCGAGCGGCGTCGGCGTAAGGCCCTTCGAAATCGCCGACGAACGGTTCCAAAGATTGTGGCGTTTCCACTTTCACATCCGGGTTGAGGTCGCGGACGAAATCCTTGACGAGTTTGGCGATTTTGGCCGGACGCTGATTGGGAACGAGGCGTGTGCTGATTTTCGCTTCGGCTCGATAGGGAACGACGGTTTTGACTCCAGGGCCATTATATCCGCCAGTGATGCCGTGAACTTCAAACGTCGGCGCAGCCATAATCGCTTTTAACACGTCGGCTTCAGTTTTCATGTTGGCGCGAAGCGTCTTCAGCTCATGGGCTTTTTGATAGCCTTTGGTCGTGAAGCCTGAATTGACGAAGTTGGCGACCTCTTCTTTGGTGGCTGCGACAACATCGTCGTAAAAACCAGGGATTTTTACTTTGCCGGTTTTGGCGTCGTAACACTGGCTGATGACCTGAGCCAGTTCACCCAGCGGATTTCTGGCCGCTCCACCCACCAAACCGGAATGCACATCTTTGGCGTGCGTTTCCAGCTTGAATAAAAACGCCTGCAAACCGCGCAAGCCATACGGCACGGCAGGTTGTTTGCGCGAAATCCAGATCGTGTCTGACACCAGAATCGAAGAAGTTTGCAAATGGCCTTTGTTGCGTTTGACGAAGTATTCAAAGTTCGGCGATCCGATTTCCTCTTCCAGTTCCCAGATGAATTTGAAATTGAGCGGCAATCCGTTTTGCACGGCGTAGCGCACCGCCAGCATCGCCGTCAGAGCAGGGCCTTTGTCGTCGGTGGTGCCGCGTCCTTCATAGCGATCGCCGGTTTTGTGAAACGTGAATGGCGCTTTGTTCCATTCCGAGGGGTCAGCGGGTTGCACGTCCAGATGGTTGTAAATGGTCACCGTCGGGTGTTTCAGGCTGGTAATGAGCGAACCCATCACGACAGGATTGCCGGGAGTGGAGACGGTTTCAGCCTTTGCGCCCAGATCGCGCAGATATTGCGCCGCCAGTTCGCCGCAGCGTCGAATGTCAGCGCGACGTTCGGGATCGCTGCTGACGCTGGGCGTTTCGACCAATTCGGCCAACTTGTTTTCAAATTCGCTGCGCGAACTGCGGATATAACTGTCCAGTTGTTTATAAAGTCCTGTGTTGTTCATCTAACCTCCGATGGTGAAGTGTAGCGGTGCAAAAGTTCAACGATAAAATTTGATGTTATCCAGTTCCAGCCAACCAAAGCTGCCCGCAGGCCGAGCGACTTCAAAGCTGAGCATCAACAAATCCGCTCCCGTCCATTGAACAGGCGACCGCGCACCTGCCTGTTTGAACGAAGCAAAATCCAGTTTGAGGGTTTGCCATTGCGGGCTGGCATTGAACGGAACCGAAAAATACGATGACGCACTGCGCGTGTTATAGATCGGGACGATCATGCGGTATTCGCCTTCGCCGCGAGCGTCGAATTGCACTCCGCGAAATGCTCTGACGTCAACCGGTTCGATGGCTCCACGACTGAGCGGAACATTGACGCGAGCAAAAGGGCGTTCCTTTTCTGACATGCGCGCCGAAATGGACAGGGCGTGATTGTTGTCCCCACGCGCCACTCTGCCAAAAACGATTTTCGACGGATCCACTCCGGCGTCCGATGAGTTAACCCAGAGCGTGTCGAGTTGGCTGCGGCCATTGGCGCGCTCGAAATCGTCAACCAACTCCTGGGCTTTGATTGCTGGAATCGGGCTTAACGTCGGCGAAGCAATTTCGCGCGCCAGTCGCTCCCGATCCAGTTCGCGCCCGCCCAGAAAGATCCGACTGATTTTTTCAATGTCGCCGATGGTTTTGTGCGGTTCACCTGCGATCAAAACCAGATCGGCGAGTTTGCCCGGAGCGATGGTTCCGCGCTCGGCATCAACCTTGATCGCTTTGGCGGCGTTGCCCGTGGCGGCGGTGATGGCCTCCAACGGAGTCAATCCGCCCGCGACCAGCAATTGCAATTCGCGCAACGTCGCCCATCCGTGATGTGTTCCGGTGACGCCGGCATCGGTTCCAGTGCCAAACGTGATGCCAGCTTTTCGCAATGCAGCAGTGTTGCGTTGCAACGTTCCCCAGCGACGTACACGTGGCGCATCGCCGTTTTCCGCAGATCCGGCAGCCGGTTTCAGCGGTGGGTTTTGCGGAGGAATCAGCGGTGGATTGATGCCGGTTTTGACTGCCGGTTCCAGCACAGCGTCCAGCAAAGGCGTCAAGATGTCTCGGGCACGAGGTTCGTATACGGCCAGAGTCGGCGCGTAAGCCGTGCCACTGGCTTTCATGAGCGCAAACAATTCGTCGTCGGCGTCACGGTCGCCAATGCCGTGAGCGATGACGTCCACCTTCGATCGCGCGGCAATTTTGGCTTTTTCCAGCGAAACGGTGTGGGTCAACACCTCCAAGCCGTTTTTGTGAGCTTCATCCACCAGCGCGGTCAGCGTTTCTTCATTCATGCTGGTCATATCTGCGGCTGCGCCGTACCGCCAACCGTCAGTGAAAACCTTGATGACATCGGGTTGATAAGGCAACACGCGGTGAACCGCAGCGCGCGCTTCGCGTGGCGTCGAAACTTCCAGAGAGAAAAAATCGCCTCGTCCGCCTTCGGCTCCGTGTCCGCCCGGCGTCGTCATGCGCGCAGCCAGGCTGATGCGCGGAGCTTCAACAACGCCTGTGCGGATCAGCCGACGCATGGGTTCAAAGGTTTCGGGATAGGTGCCGAAATCCACCACCGACGTCACGCCGCAATACAAATACGCTTTCAGATTTTTCGGCCAATCGCCCGAAACGCCTCCGCCGCTGGCATACGGCAGATGCGTGTGCAGATCGAAAATGCCCGGCATCAGCGTCAGCCCCACGGCGTTGAGAATGCGAGCATTGGCGGGAGGGGACGTGTCCGGTGAAGTAACAGCTTCGATGCGTTCGCCGCGAATGAGAACAGTTTGTTTTTTGGGTTCGGCCCCTGTTCCGTCAATGACAGTTGCTCCAACAATGGCAAGCAGGTCAGTTTGTTGATGCGCCACGTTGGAAAACAAGCCAAGCCACAACAGGGTTGTGAGAAGCAGCGTAAGGCGTTTCATCCAATCTCCGGTTTGGTTGAGTAATTCATACCGCAAGAACGTCGAGCCATAGTATCGCCTGAGGTTGCTGTTGCGGCAATGGCCTGAATGACAAACCTTCAACAAAAAGAGTTAAAACGTGATGTTGTAACCGGCGCCGGGAATTCGCCCTTTGACCAGGATGAACAAAAACTGGCTGCGTTTGTAGTTGTAAAACAGCAAAGGATGCACGTGGACTCCGTCGAACATCGCCAGTCCCGAAAAGTTGCGGGTGAATTGCACATTCAATCCGCCCAATCCAAGCAGGCGATCCTGAAAGGTGCTGTACGCCACACCGGCATAAGGGGCGACGGGCAATCCGGTTTCGCGTTTCAGGTTTTTGCTCAACGTGGCGTAAAACGACTGGCCGTCGCGCGTGCCAATGCGATCGGAACTGGTTCCGACCATCAGCGCAGGACGTTTGTCGGTTTCCGTCATGACCAGGAAATTGACCAGCGGGCCGACGCGCGCGGTGGCGGTTTCGCCTTTCGGGTTGTATTCGATCCCGGCGCTCAATCGCGGATGGAAACGATAGGTCAACGTCGTGCGAACCTGCGCGCGAAGAACGGCTCCGGGAATGATCCTCAGACTCCACGTCCATTTGGTTTCAGATTCATTTGCTGCCCCGCTCACGGCGCGGCCTTCGCCCGGTCAGAGCGGTCAACTTGGCACGCTGGACATTTCGCGTTTGGTTTTGTTCAAGGCGATTTGATCGCGTTTGGCTTGTTCATTGGCTTGCGCGATCAATTTGTCCAGATGTTTTTTGAGTTCTTCCTGTGTGATGACGCCGGGGAAGAGGGCAACGAGTTTGCCATCGCGTCCGATGATTGCTGTGGCGGGAAGCGCCGGACCAAGTCCGAATTCCGCCATTTGGCCAGTTGTCGCGCCCAGCCAGATGGGAAAGTTGATCGAAGCGTCTTTGATGAATTGGCGAACAGCTTTGACTTCGGTCAGCGTGTCGGCAGATGCGCCGACGACTTGCACTCCAAAAGCCGCGTACTGATTTTGAATCGTTGCCAGATCGGGCATTTCTTTTTTGCAAGGACCGCACCAGGTCGCCCAGAAATTCAACACCACAATTCGCCCACGCAAACTGCTCAGGCGTTGTTCAACACCGAACATATCTTTCAAGACCAGTTCGGCGTCTTTGCCGAGGAATGCCGACAAGTCCTGCGCGCCGGGCGATCCCAACACATTCAGTTCATCTATTTTGACGATGAGTTTTTTCCGGGCGGTGCGAACTGAGCCGTTGAGTTCGACTTTTTTGCCGATCAACTCCAGCCAGGTTTTGCCGGGCTTACGGAATTTGCCTTCTTCAAGCTGGTAAAACGTTGTTTTGCCCGCCGCGTCCATCACGGCCAGCAACGTCGGATCTCCGTTGGCGACGCAGTTGGCGGCTTTGGCCAGATCAGCAGCCGTGCCGAACGGTGTTGTGCGCCGATCCGCTTCGGCCCAGCAGTCTTCGCAACAAACAATCTGACCTTTGAGTCTTGTTGATTTCACGGTCTGCGCGGCAGCTAGACCCGTAAGAGTGAGCAATGCAAATCCCAAAAAAAGAGTTTTCATGGCGGACTGATTTCTCTGGTTGTAAGTGAAAAGGGAAAGAACGGCGCTGATCATCTAAGACCAGCGCCGTATGAGATGAGTGAGCAATGAGCTTAACCGTGAGATTTGTGTTTGGCGCAGCAGGAACCGCCAGCACAGCACGAGCCGCCGGAACAGCACTCGTCTGCCTGGTTGGCCTGACTGGCTTGTTTGGCCGGTTTGGAATCAGCCTTGTTGGTTCCAGCTTTCTTTTCGCAGCATGAGCCGCTGCTACAGCAAGCCGCGCCGGGTTTGCAGCAGTCTTCCGCTTTGGCATCAGCTTTGGACTTGCCGTCTTTGGTTGTGGCGCAAGCTGCGTGCTCCTTGTTGCCACAGCACGAACCACCATCACAGCAAGCGGCTCCCGCCGAACAGCAGGCAGCGGCTTTATCGTGTTTGGCGTGTTTATCCTGGGTTGGATTGGATGCGAATGCGACTCCTGCCAGTCCGAATACCAGCAGAACAACGAACAATTTGATCTTAGTCATGACAGTTCTCCTGTTTTAGATGGAAATGTTGTGATGAACACGGCAGGCATCAGCCGACCGCAAATTCAAACAGACACACTTCCACCTAGATCAGGAAAACACAGCATCGCAAATGAATGGTTTGGCCTTCTGGCAGGAATTGATGAAGAACGGGAAGGTCATCGCCATTGAGTGGCACTGCAAACGATGGCGACGAAACCGAGGGCGACAAACCAGCCGAAAACTGATTGAGCTTTAGGGGTGTCGGGAGTTCCGAGGCTGGCACGTTCAAGATGCAACATTCGTCCTGGCAAGAGCCTTCATCGGAAGAAGACGGTGCGGCACCCGAATTTTTTGAGCAACAATCGTCTTCGTGACAAAGCTCAGGGGGAATTTCAGCGGGAAGTGACACCGCGCAGTTTTCCACTTCAGCGGCGGAGTTTTCCATTGGCCCACAACATAACAAGCAACTTGATCCACTCAGAATCACGGCAAACACTGATGCCGAAATCTGCTTGACCCAATTGTTTTTTGATTGTGAAAACCAGCCTGTCATAAATTTCCCTGCTGCGAATTTTTACCCAACTACGGTTCCAGTCACTGCTGCACTGGCAATCAATGTGCCTGAAGCGGTCAGCCAACAAATTTCAAAGTCGTTTCTCCGATTTTGACGACGTCGCCATTGACCAGCGGATATGGTTCCTGTGGTTTCAAACGCGTGCGGCCATTGATGATCGTTCCGTTGGCGCTGCCTAAATCTTCGATGAAAAATTGGTGGCCGCGAGTGGTGATGCGTGCGTGGCGGCGAGAAATGCGCGAAGCCGGGTCGTAACGAGCGAGGTCAACATCAGGGCGAATGCCGCGATGAGGGTCGAGTCGGCCAATCATAATTTCATCTTCCGGGATGAGCGGGAAATGAGCTTCGGTGTCCATATCCATCACCATCAGCATAGCTGATGAACGCTCGATACTGGGTGGGCGTTCGCCGAAATAAATGCGGTAGAGATCGCTTGGCGTCATTTCGCGTCCGCAATGATGGCACGGAGCGACCAATGTCAGCGATGTCCTGCCAACTTGCGTGGCATACAGTTCGTTTTCGCGAATCAGGTTATCCAAAAACGATTCGCGTTCGGCTTCGGCCATCGCATCCCAATCCAGATTTCGCTCCGAACACAAGCGGCGAAGTTGAACCACAGCAAATTCCAGGCGCGCCGAACGCTGCAAGCGATCATCTTCGATCAGCATTCCCATCAACACCTGTTTATGTTCGGGCGCCAGTTGGGTGAGCCAGTCGCGCAGTTGATTTTCTATGGACGTTCCATTCGTCATTCGTTTTACCTCGGCGAGGATTTTAGCCGAACTCTCTCTGCACGGCGAGCGGTGCTGAAAGAGTTTTTTCGCTGTTTACCGGTCGCGATTGAGCCGTTCCGCGCTGCTGCTAACCTGTTTGGGTTTGATCACCAGCTTGATGGGAGCAGCGGGGAAATCCGACCGTTGCGGCGAAGTCGTTTCGATTCGACCGACGACGACGATCGGCTGTTCCATCGGCTGTACCCAGCTTTCGGCGGAAAGTGTAAAGCGTTGCGTGGTTTCTTCTTCGGTGATCAGCACACCGTTCAATCCCACATCCGTGACGATTAC
>JAEUQP010000639.1 GCA_016789645.1 Acidobacteriota bacterium
CACATCGTGGACACGGTGATTTATTTTGAAGGCGAGCGCCATCACAACCATCGCATCTTGCGCGCGGCCAAAAATCGCTTTGGCGCGGCCAATGAGCTGGGGATTTTTGAAATGACTGGCACGGGATTGGTGGGCGTGCCGAATCCTTCGGAAGTGTTTTTGAGCGAACGCCCAATTGGCGCCTCCGGTTCGGCAGTGGTTGCGGCGATCGAAGGTACGCGTCCTATGTTGGTCGAAATTCAGGCGCTGGTCAGTTCGTCGAAATTCGGAACCGGGCGGCGCACCACGCAAGGCGTCGAAATCAATCGCGTGGCCTTGCTGGTGGCGATGCTGGAAAAACGCGTCGGCTTTCATCTGAGCGGCGACGACATTTTCGTCAATCTGGTCGGAGGTATTGCCCTGAACGAACCGGCGGTGGATTTGGGCATCGTGGCGGCGGTGACTTCCAGTTTTCGCAACATTCCGATCAACGAACATACGATTGTCTTTGGCGAAGTCGGTCTGGCCGGAGAAGTTCGCGCCACCAGTCACGCCGCCATTCGATTGCGCGAAGCCGCCCGGATGGGATTCAAACGAGTCATTCTGCCGAAAAACAATCTGACCGGTTTGCCCGAAGACGACCGGCTGGAAGTCATTGGCATTCGTTCGGTCGCCGACGCGCTGGATGCGCTGTTTTGAATTCAGAGTTCACGCTTCGGCGTGTTGGCTTGGCTGAAACACGCTGAAGCGTGAGCTCTGAACGCACTTCTTGCAACTTTCACCCGCTGTCCGTAAACTCCCCCGCGATTCCAACAATCCCAAACGACATTTCGCGGTCATTTTTTTTGAGGACATTGCACATGGGTGTGTTTAATCATCGCGGCCAAACGAAGTTCGGCGTGTTGCTGTTATTGGCTGGTTTATTGCTGGCCAGTGCCTGCTCCGGGTCGGGTTCATTGAACGAAGCCGCGTATGTGGTGCCGGAAAAGATTCGCTTGAAAAATTCGACGGCGCAGGCTGCGCGCAACATCGGCGAGTTGAAAACCGGCGATCGCGTGACCATCACCCAACGCAGCAAATCCGAAGACGGAACTCCGTGGGTCAACGTCAAGGCCGCCGATGGCCAGGAAGGTTGGGCAGAAGCCAAAAACTTCATCAAAGAAGACATCGTCGCTCAAGCGCGCAAAATGGCGGACGAAATCAAAGGCATCCCAACGCAGGCCGTCGGCAAATCGAAAGCGACGTTGAAACTGCGCCTGACGCCGGATCGAACGACAGAAGACAACGTTGCGGCGCCGCTGCCTTCGGGAACGATCATGGAAATCGTCGCGCGCGAACGTAAGCCTCGCCCGGCATCGCTGGATCAAAAAGCGGACAGCGCCGAAGGAGCGGCTTCGGATTCCAAACCCGAAACGAAATACGATGAATGGTTTCAAGTGCGGTTGGCCGGAGTGAGCGTATTGCCCGCCGGATGGATTTACGGCGGGTCGGTGGAATTGGATATTCCGGGTGAAATTCTCTATTTCGCTTCCGGCGGTCGGCGCATTGTCGGATGGCAAAAACTGGGCACGGTTCACGGCGACGACAGCCGCACCGGCGATCATTTTCTGGTGCTGGAACGAAAGGTGTTGGGCGCGGACGAGCAAGCGGATTTCGACCGCATCAAGGTGCTGGCCTACGATGCGCCGTCCCGAAATTACACCACGCCGTTTCGGGAAGATGTGCTTGGACGGTTTCCCATCGCGTTGAAAATGGAAGGGCAGACCGGCAGTTTTCGCGCCATTGTGTTGGATAAAAATGGCGCGAAACATGAACTCGATTACACCGTCGAAATTGCCAGCAACAAAATCAAAGTGGCCAAAGTCACCACTCAAAAATCAGACAAGAAATAAAATAACAAGAAGGAGACCTTTTTAGATGGCTGATCCTGGAAATCAGTTCTTAAGTTACCTGGGCAAGTTGAGCGATGCCGATTGGGCGAAATTCGTCGCGGAATTGCAACCGGCGATTCATCCGGTTGACCAAAAAGCCGTGCGAATCTGGTTTGCGTTTTTCCCCGTCAAGTTGAGCAAAGCGCTCAGTCAATCCGACGATTCCGAAGCAACGGCAAAAAAATTGATTTTGAAAGGCCGTTATCGCCTGGCCGATCAGGTGGATTCGTCGGCGGAATTTTTGTATGGCCATCGGTACTGGCCACAAGTCAAACAGGCTGTCGCTCTGCACGCAGAAGGGGGTGTGCAAACGCCGCTCGATGCGCAAATTCGCGATGTGGCTCGCAAAGTCGCTGGCGAAGTCAATGCGCCGGTTTCGTTGTTGGTTGGCATTACCGCCGTGGCGTTTGGGACGTTGGCGCAAGTCGGTCTGGACGTGTTTCGGCAACCGGCGGCTGCCGGGCGATACGGTTCGATGTGGAAAAAATCTCCCGAGCAAATCGTCGCCGACCGCGCCAAAGACGACAGCCAGGGGCTGTTCGGTTTTTTGCGTTCGGTCAATAAAACGTTCACGGTGACGTATCGGGAATATGAAGCTGGCTGTTCGTTCAAGCTCACCAGTCAACAGGATGTGACGATGGCCGGTCGCAAATACGAACGTGATTATCACGCGGAAGACGCGCGCTGCATGCCGGGCGAAGGGCCGATTCCGGTGGAATGCCGTTCGGCTTCGTGCGGAACCTGCTGGGTGGGAATTCTGTCAGAGGCGAGCAAGATTTCTCCGCCGAATCAGCGCGAGAAAGATCGCTGGCGATATTTTGGCTACGAAGGCTTCACCGGCGAAGCCGATTCGCCGATTCGGCTGGCTTGCCAGATGAAGGCTCACGGTAATGTGTCGCTGGTCATTGCTCCGTGGAATGGAATGATCGGCAAGCTGGATGAAAAGGAAAAAGCGGCTGCTGCGGCCAGTTAACCCGTGACCTACTTCGGTTTCAGTGATAAAGCGGCCAGGGGATTTGCTCTGGCCGCTTCGCGTTTTGCCCGCTGACGTTCAAAAGCCCGGTTGCTGAAAACCCTCTCGATTCTCTGTTGCCATTGAATTCTAACCTTGCGCGAAGGTTTCGTTCTGGACAAACCAGCGTTGGCAAACTTTTACGGGAAATACAGCTTTCTTTTTCAGGGCTGAGTCTTTAATATCTGCGCCGAAATTCACCGCTTTCTTAATTGAATTCATTATGGGGTTTGCAACAACAGCAATTCACGCCGGGCAGGAACCTGACCCGACAACCGGTGCCGTCGCCGTGCCGATTTACCAGACTTCGACGTACGTTCAGGATGCTCTGGGGCAACACAAAGGCTACGAATACGCGCGAACACAAAATCCGACGCGCATTGCGTTGGAAAAAAATCTGGCTGCGCTGGAAGGCGGACACGCTGCTCATTGCTTTGCTTCGGGAATGGCGGCGATTGACACCGTGCTCAAGCTGCTGAAAGCGGGCGATCACGTCATTGTTTCTGACAACACCTACGGCGGAACCTATCGTTTGTTCGAACGTGTGCTGCGTGGCTTCGGATTGGATTTCAGCTACGTGGACACTACCGAAGCGATTCATGTGGAACAGGCGCTGAAGCCCAATACGCGCATGATCTTTGTCGAAACGCCGACCAATCCGATTATGGCCGTGGCCGATCTGGAAGGCATTGGCCGATTGGCCAAAGCCAACGACATTCGCTTGGTGGTGGACAACACCTTTATGAGTCCGTTTTTCCTGCGCCCGGTTGAGTGGGGGGCGGACATTGTGGTGCATTCGACAACCAAATATTTGAACGGTCATAGCGACAGTGTGGGCGGTGTCGTCGTGACCACCCAAGCCGAAGACGCCGAACGAATCGGGTTTTTGCAAAATGCGGTGGGCGCGATTCTTTCCCCGTTTGATTCCTTTCTGGTCATGCGAGGAACAAAAACTTTGGCTGTGCGCATGCACCAGCATGACGAAAATGGCCGGGCTGTCGCCAGTTTCCTCACCGAACACCCCAAAGTGCAGAAGGTGTATTACCCCGGACTGGCTCAACATCCGCAGCACGAACGCGCCAGGCGATTGATGAGCGGTTTTGGGGGAATGATTGCCTTTGAAACAGGTTCTCTTGCGGCAGCGCGAGGTGTATTGGATAATGTGCGCCTCTGCGCACTTGCTGAAAGCCTCGGCGGCGTTGAAACCTTGATCTCCCATCCGGCGACGATGACACATGCTTCAGTCCCGGCAGATCAACGCGCACGGTTGGGCATTTCGGATGGTCTGGTGCGAATTTCTGTGGGAATAGAAGATGTCGAAGACATCATCGCGGATTTAGACGCGGCACTCGAGCGAGCGTAGGACACAGTGAAAAAGTGAACTGTGACAAGTGACAAGCAGAAGTAAAATACTCACGAATCACAAACCGCTCATCACTCATCACAAACTTTATGGCCGAGCTTCCAACCATCAATTTGGCACTTTATGCACAGACAGATGTCGGCATGGTGCGCAGCGGCAATGAAGATAACTTCCTGATTCTGGACCTTTCGTCCGGTAAAAGCTGGACTGCCAACGAGGAAGAGCCGCACGAACTTCTTACTTACGCGCAAGGATATTACGGGACATTGCTGGCGGTTTCAGATGGCATGGGCGG
>JAEUQP010000641.1 GCA_016789645.1 Acidobacteriota bacterium
TCAGCGACGCTGGTGACAGGCGGCGAAGTCATTGGCGGCAAAACCATCGCGCCGGGCGAAATCCGTGGCACCGACATCAAAGGCGGAGAAACGCGCACCATCAGCAAAGGCGACGTCGTGATCGTTCCGGCTGGCACGCCCCACTGGTTCAAGGAAGTTCCGGGGCCCATCAATTACTACGTCGTGAAGGTGCGATAACACACAACAGCGAATCAGCAATTTCCCACTTCACATTCCCAATTCTCCATTCCTGAACGAGAAACCAATTTCCTCTTTTTCAGGAATGTGAAGTGGCAGGTGTGAACGGCGGAAATTGCCCAGAGCAGGAGGAAGGTATGAACGATTGGTTTTCAAAAAAACGTATGGGCTTGTTAACCGCGCTGGTTGTTGGAGTGCTGACGGCATTAGGGCAAGGGCAAGGACAAGAACCGATTCCAACCACCAAACCTGACGCAACGATCAATCTGGCGACCGACGAAGGCGCGAAGCTGGTCAAAGGCCAGTGGCGGTACAGCGACACCAAAATCGTCGAAGTGGATTTCAAATCTCCAGGCGCGGATAAACAACCAACCGGCGCACCGAATCGGACGTACGATTACACGCCGAAAGCTGGCCCGGCAGACTTCGATGATTCCGGCTGGGAAGCAATTCCGGCTTCGTCGCTGGACGCGAGGCGTTCGACCGGACGGCTGTGCTTCAACTGGTATCGCATCAAAGTCACCATTCCTGATCGCGTCGGAGACTTCGATCCAACAGGTTCGACGGTGGTGTTTCAAACGGCGCTAGATGATTACGCGGAAGTTTGGGTGGATGGCGAATTGACTCGGTATCTGGGGCAAATGGGAGGTTCGGTCGTGGCGGGCTGGAACGCCCCCAACCGACTGATCGTCGGGCGTAACGTACGACCGGGGCAGCAAATTCAACTGGCGATCTTTGGCATCAATGGGCCGATTTCCAATCCGCCGACGAATTTCATCTGGATGCGCGAAGCCAGGTTGGATTTCTATCGCGGCTCGAACGTGCCACTTGCGCTGGTTCCCAGCGAAGTCAATGTGCAGATCATCAAACACGATCCGGTAATTGAATCCATCGTTGGGGCGAATCTCAAAATCTTCAAACTGGCGGAAGGTTTCAAATTTACTGAAGGCCCAGTTTGGGTCGCAGGCGATCAAAAAACCAAAGCTCATTTGCTGTTCAGCGATCCGAACAGCAATGTGATCTGGAAATACACGCCAAACGGAAACGACGCGGGCAAGCTGGAAATCTTCAAACAGCAAAGCGGGTACAGCGGCGCGGACATCGCGGAATACGAGCAACCTGGCTCAAACGGATTGACGCTGGACAGTCACGGCCAATTGACCATCAACCAACACGGCAATCGTCGCGTGTTGCTGATCGAAAAATACGGCGGCGAAACAGTGCTGGCGGATAAGTTCGAAGGCAAACGACTGAACAGTCCCAACGATCTGGTGTACAGCACCGACGGAACGTTGTTTTTCACGGATCCGCCGTTTGGCCTGCCGAAATTCGGCGACGATCCCCGCAAAGAACTATCCTTCAGCGGCGTGTATTCGCTGCGTCGAGGCAAGTTGCAATTGCTGACCAAAGAGCTGTCGGGGCCAAACGGCATCGCGTTATCGCCAGACGAAAAGTACCTGTATGTCGGCAACTGGGACGACAAGAAAAAAGTCGTCATGCGATATGAGTTGACGCCCGAAGGCACGGTCAACAATGGAATGCTGTTTTTCGATATGACTTCGGCTCCCGGAGAGGACGCGATTGACGGCATCAAGGTGGATCAAGCTGGCAATTTGTACGTTTCCGGTCCGGGCGGGTTGTGGGTGCTATCGGCGGAAGGCAAACACCTGGGAACGATCATCACGCCGAAGCATGTTCACAACATGGCCTGGGGCGACGATGACGGCAAGACGCTTTACCTGTGCGCGCGCAGCGGTTTGTACAAAATGCGGCTGAACATCGCAGGCGTGCGCCCCAAAGAGATGGCCAGGAATTAACCCAACACTGACTCAAAAATCGCAAAGGCAGCAAAGAACAAAAAACGTTCTTTGCCGCCTTTGTGGTTTCCGTGACACAACAAACGCGGTCAGCGTTTTGCCGCCGTCCCAATGTTGAAAGTGACCTCGTTTGATGCCATGGATTTCAATCGAGCTTTATAACTTCCCGGCGCCAAGGAGCTGATTTTGTAGGTCAAGCGAATCGAATTGCCCGGTTTGAGTTGTCGAATCTCAGGCCCATCGGTCTGCGGCAACAGAATCGTTTCTTTCGCGCCTTTCCCTGAGCCCTGAATTGCCAGCGAAAACGCGGCCACGCCAACTTCGTACATCACGGAGTCGGCAGCATTGGCCGGATTTTCAATGACGGCTTCAAATACGACCTCCTGGCTTTTGGCATAGATCGTTTTTGGCGAAGTCAGGGTTGCTTTCAACCCGGCCAGGTCCGTTTTCAGTTTCGTTGCTACTGTGGGAGCTTTGGCTTTCGCCATGTTTCGGTAACCTTCAAATTCAGTGCGACGCTCCCAGACTCGTTCATCCCAATCGTCTCCGATGCGATCAAAAAGAAGCTGCGCCACTTTGAATTGCTGCGCCTTGGACGCCAGCAGCGCCATTTCATTCAAGCGGAACTTGCTGGTTCCGTATTTAGCTTCGATCTCCTTGTATCCGTCCCAGATTTTCTGTCCCCAAATGTTGTTGTCTGTGAAGAAGTCAGCGCGACCGTCGGGTTTGACGTAACGAGCGCGAACAAAAGACACGATCATGTAATAGGTAATGTCGCCTTCCGCCGTGCTGACTTTTTCGGCAACGGTCTTGATCGAGTTTTCGGCGAAAGCTTCCCACTGACCTTTGACGCCCTGATTTTGAACCATCAGGTCAAAGGCTTTGAGTTGGTAAAAGTAGTAATAGTTCGGTTCCAGCGCTTCGGCTTTGGCAAATATGTCGTTGTAGCGAGTCCAGTCATCGAACGCGCGACCTTGTTCCATCGCCAATTTGACGTAATAAAAATGCGGGCACAGCGAAGGGAGTTTTGCGCCCGGATCGCGGCGGATTTCGCCTTTTACTTCTTTGGCCAAATTGACGAAAAAGTTTTTCGTGTCGAAGTCCAGGGCGATGTTCGCCTGCTTCAATCGCTTTTGATATTCCTTGCCGCCGACATCCTTGTCGAATTCGCGCCAATCGCGGTCGGCAATTCTGGCCAGCTTCGCATATTCCACCCAACTGTTGGCCGACGCGATGCGCGCAGTTTGGGATTTCGGCGCGGCTTTGATCCAGTTTTCAAAATTTTCGAGATGAGCTTTCCATTCCGGTTCGGTTGCTGTCACGCTTAAATTCGGTCTGGCCAATGATTGGTAAAAAACGAAGAGCTTCCAATCGCCACCTGGAAATCGTTCCTTGCTTTCCCGAACCTGATTCGCAATGCCATCCAATGCCGCAAAGTTCCTTTGTTGAAAATTCGCCCGGACTTCAGCGACAAACTCTTCCTGCGTTTGTTTGGGAGCGGCGGATTGCGCGAAGGCTCGGCTGGCGTTGAACTGTGGGACGATAACGGTCAACAAAACGACCAAAATATTGGCGGTGAATCGTGGCTGCATAATTGCTCCTTTAGCTGAATTGTGGTGGATCAAACAAAGTTTTCACGGCTGCGCAACGGAGTATAACCTCATCGGCAACCACACAGGCAATTGAAATAAAATCGAGACACTCCGGCATTTCCCATCCGCAGGAGCAAAATGATGAACCGATTCCCTGTTCTTCGCCACGTTTGGCCGATGGTCTGTTGCGGATTGCTGACGACACTTTGTGCGCCGCCACCGCTTTTTGCCCGAACAGCTTCCGCCCAGAAAAAAGTCTCTGTCGTGGTTGATCCGCGCATTGAGTTGATGACCGTCGTGCAATTGCTCAGCGGTTACGAAGTGCTGACAAAGGTGGATTCCAATTACCGGCGAGAGGTCGAACGACATTTCGCGACCTTCAAAGAGCATCGCGCAGTGAAACTGTTTACTGAAATGAGCAAAGCGCGATTCCGTTACGACGCGGTTCCGAAAGTCATGCTGGCTTACAGCGATCCGCCTGCGCTAACCCCGCGCGTTGAAGCTCCGGCTGACGCCATTCGCCGTGCGGGCGGGAAACAGAAACTGGAAGAGTTCATCGGCGCGCTGCGTGAGTTTTCCCAACAAAGCCGGTTTGGCGAATTCTTCGCCGCGCAAAGGGAAACGTTTGATCGCGCGCTGGCCGGGTTGCAACCGGATGTCGAACGCGCAGTCACCGAGTTGCAAGCTTACAGCGGCGTGGAGTTAAAAGGCTGCACGCTCATCGCAGGCATGTTGATTCACAACGGAGGCTTTCAGGCCACGTTGGGCAGCAAGGAAAATGCCGAGGTGTATTCCGTCATCGGCGCGTTCGGAACGAAAGACGGAATTCCGGTGTTCAGCGTCGAAGGCTCGGTCAGGTATCTGGTGCATCACGAATTCAGCCATTCGTACATCAATCCATTAGTGGAAAAGTTCGACAGCGAAGTGCGGAAAAACGCCGCGCTGTACGAACCGATCAAGGAAACCATGCAACGTCAGGCTTACGGCAACTGGCCGACCGCTGTGCATGAACACATCGTCCGCGCCATCACCATTCGTCTGGCTTACAGTCGCAGCCAAGAAGCAGGCGACCGATTGCTGAAAGCAGAGGAAGATCGCGGCTTCAAATATGTCCGCGCGCTGGCTGAAAAGCTAAAAGAGTATGAGGCTGCGCGGACAAAGTATCCGGGCATCCCAGACTTTTTCCCTGAACTCATCCGAGCCTTCCGTTTATGAAGGCAAAACTTCAAGCGGACGGATGCCAGCCTGGGTGAATGCTGCTGGAACAAAGATGAATGGGCGTCAAGCCGCTTTGGGCAAGGCAAATGCGCCTTCGCAGGTCAGCGGGATTTGCACGTGAACGACTCCCTGGCTGATGGCGGACGAAATACGGCGGCCTGTATTGCGAATCAGAGCCAGCATTGCGTGATTTTCGGCCAGCACATCGGCGCTGAACTGCGTGAAGCCAACGCGGCAGGCAAGCGTCGTGAGTTCATTGAGCAGA
>JAEUQP010000691.1 GCA_016789645.1 Acidobacteriota bacterium
CGCTGGCTTTCGGACAAATCGTCTCCGTGATCAAAAAAGAATCGAAACTTGCGTTGCCGGTCGCCCAACATGACGTCCAGTTCTTTTTCCGTCAGCTCGCCCGGCCAGAACTCATTCAGGCTTTCCGTCAACAAAGCCAACGCTGAAGGAACCGTTCCCGAAGGCAACACATGCGGTTGCAAATCCACATAAATCGGCAGTACCTGATTTTGGGAATTGGTTTGCAGCGACCTGGTTGCCGTTTCCCGAACCAGCCATTTCAGTGCAGTTGAGCGCGCCGTTCCGCGTTGCCCTGTGACAGCAATCAGCAGAGGTTCTTTGCCACCGTTTTTCATCAACAAGGTTTCCAACTGGTCATGCAAATCCACTCGCCCGTGCATTGGCAGCACCAGATTTTCCCAGTTTGCAGTGATCTGCTCGTGAACCAGCATGACTGCTTCCAGCGGCAGATTTCCGTAAATCCAACTAGGACGAAAACTCAGCGATTCGGTGATTGCCCGTAACGCTTCGCGCTCGCGGTTGGAGGTAAACAACCTTCCGTTCGGGGTTCGCATAAACAACATGGGAATCGTCCAACTGTCCAACACGTTGTCCGGATCAAACGAAAACAACCGCGACCGATTCAGCGCCAGATCAATTACGCCTTCGCGCAGCAAATTGGAGTAAAACTTTTCGACCAGTTCGCGCGCCATCGCCATTGGGACCTGATCCTGCATGGCAACCACAGCCGGGAACCCCGCCCCCACCAGTTTCGGCCCCAAACCGGCAAATGGGCTGGGGCTGCGTTCGTCAAATTTCGTCGTGTCGCACGCTGACAAAAACACCAACCTCGGCAAGGTTCCGCGATGCGCCAGATACGTGACGATCAAATCATCAGGAATCTTATCGGTCGTCCCGTCTTCTTTTTCGAGCAACAGTAAGGTCGCACGACGGAATTTCGCGCGCGAAGACACAGGTTTCGGCGCGTCTTCCGCTGCTTCGCCAGCCGGTGGCGCGGAATCAGCCGGCGGCTGACTGATCTGCACTTTCTCGAATACACCGTGCCCCAGAAAGTGCAGCACGTGATGGTTAAACTGATTTTGAATGTTTTTGATCGAAGTGTTGCCGGGCAGCAATCGAAACTTCGGCGAGGCTTTCAAGAGAGCTTTCAGTTCTTCGCTGATTCCTGTTTGACCAGGCATGACGGAAACTTCAATGTCGGGAATGTCCTTAACGGCTTCGTAAAATGCTCGAACCTCGTCTTCGACTTTGATCGCGGTCAAGCCGGGTTCTTCGGAATCATCAGCTTCGGTCGGAGGAGCGTCAGCATCACGCGGCGGCAACAAGTCGCTGGGACTGGAAATCGCCAGCAACACGGTCAATGGGCGAGCATCGGGATTCAGTTGCGTTTCGCCAAACTGCAACCGCGTGAACCGCGAAAACGGCGTCTGCTCGAAATTCGCCAGTGAACGCCATTTTTCATCCAGCAGCACAAACAATCGTTCCCACCGAAACCGATGCAGTTCGACGCACTCTTCGGAAATCCACAATTGCACACGAAGCTTTTTGTCCTTGCGGTCTTGCGCGCGCCCCCACGCTTTTTGAAACACATTGTGCAGCGTCAATTCCGCTGGACTGCCCTGTGCAGCCGCGTCAGCATTCAGAAAAAGCAGTTGATACAGGTATTGGCCGTAACTGCGAGTTCCTTCATCGCGACGACGAATCAA
>JAEUQP010000706.1 GCA_016789645.1 Acidobacteriota bacterium
GTGCCGTTGACGTATTCGGCTTTGTTGAACGCAGGGTCTTCGGGATGTTCGCCCATGTAGTAATGGATTTCCGAACACGGCCCGCACGGCCCGGTTTCGCCCATCTGCCAGAAATTGTCTTTGCGACCAAAGCGCAAAACCCGTTCGCGCGGAGCGCCCACTTTCACCCACAGTTCGACGGCTTCTTCGTCCGCGCCGACTTCGGCGTCGCCTTCAAAGACCGAAAACCACAACCGTTGCGGATCCATCTTGTATTCGTTGACCAGCAAATCCCACGCGAAACGAATGGCGTCTTCCTTGAAATAATCGCCGAAAGAGAAATTACCGAGCATCTCGAAAAACGTGTGATGCCGGGCGGTTTTGCCGACTTCGTCCAGATCGTTGTGTTTGCCGCCCGCGCGCACGCACTTCTGCGAAGTCGTCGCGCGTTTGTAATCGCGCGTTTCGGCTCCGAGAAAAACGTCTTTGAACTGATTCATTCCGGCGTTGGTGAAGAGCAACGTCGGATCGTTGGCAGGCAACAGCGGCGAAGATTTGACGATCTTGTGGCCTTGTTTGGCAAAATAATTCAGAAAGATGCTTCGAACTTCGTTTCCAGTCATAAGGGTTTAGATAGGTGAAAATTGGTCAAATGCGCGAAAAACGGGACTTTAACGACCGTGTTTTGCTTTGTCAAACTTTGCGTTTGAAACTTCGCTTCATTGCATTTCAAGCCTGTGGCTTGTGTTCAAAATCGTCATTTGCTTGAATTTGGCCAGAGCAAGACGCCGTCCGCCGGACGTCTCCACTCAATTTCATGATAGGAGGCAGGTTATGTCCGAAAAGAATATTTTTGCTGAACGCGAACACTGGTTGGAAGAAGAGTATTTCCGCAAACACGATCAACAACTGATCGAGCAAATCCATCAGCGCAAAGCCAGAGAAAATGATCGGCAGTTATTGGCGGAAATCACTGGTTTGAAGGACGAAGACGCCATCACAGCTTTACAGGATTTGGGCTACACATCGGACACGGTGGAATTGCTGCACATGCTGCCACTGGTCGAAGTGGCCTGGGCAAGCGGAGCTGTCACGGACAAACATCGCGAAGCAATACTGAAAATTGCTCGGATGCGAGGCATTCAAGCCAACAGTGCTTCGGCAGAAACGCTGCTGCGCTGGCTGGACGAAAAACCTTCGGAGGAATTGTTCGAAGCCTCGCTTCACGCCATCCGACTGATACTGGAATCCTTGCCGCCTGAAGAACAGGAATACCAACGAGAGGATTTGCTGGCTCGTTGCAACCAAATCGCGCACGTCCTGTTTGGCCGATTCTGGGGGCACGAAGTTGTCAAGGAAGAAGAACAAATGGTTGCGTACATCGCTGAAGAACTGGGCTGGAAGAAGAAAGCCTGATCTTCAACTGCCCAAATATACGCCGCCATTGCAGATCGCCAGTCACAACGCAGACCGAGAACATTGTGCATTGAACGCCGGGTATTGAAGAATTGGTGAGTCAGGTTATTGCCGTTCAAGTTTCAATCGCCAATGCACAATGTTTAATTCGAAAGAGGAAAAACAAAGCCTTGGCAACAATTTCGTAAGGGATTCCAACTCAGCCGACATTTTTGCAGTCCCGCATTGCACCCCCACCACGTCAAATCACGCCGAACCAACTCCTTGAACTCATAGCCAGACAATCAGTTACCTGTGGTTTCCCAGCGCACGGCATCGAAGTTGCACACGAAAGAAACGCGTCGGCGGAAATCTCTGGAAATTTTCGTCGGCTGAAAACCGATTTAACGCCCATAGGCTACCATCGTGTTTTCAACCGCGGCAATTCGGCTGCGGGTTCAGAGGTACCAATTTATGAAGAATTATCTATTTGCGAGTGATTTTGATCAGACCTTGAGTTTCAACGATTCCGGCTTTGTGTTGAGCGAACTGCTCGGCATCGAAGATTTTGAAGAGCGCGTCGCCGGAATGGCGCGCATCAACCTGGTGCAACAAGGCGGCGAACTCGCCTACCTGTTATTGCACGATCCTGAATTTCGCCGCGTCCGCCGCGAACATTTAATCGAAGTCGGCAAACGCATCCGGCTGAAACAAAACATTCATCTATTGCCGCACCTGTTGCGCAATGGCATCGAAGGATATGAATTTTCGTTTTATGTGATTTCGGCTGCGCCGGAAGAAGTCGTGCAATCGGCGCTGGAAGGCATTGTGCCGCCCGATCACATCTTCGGCACGCGTTTTCGGTATCATCCAACGACGGGCGAAATCGAATCCATTGTTCGCGTTCCCGCCGGATACGGCAAAGTCGCTGTGCTGGGTGAATTGCAACAGCAACTTCAACTCAGCCCCGATCACGTGGTGTATGTCGGCGATGGCAGTTCTGACGTTCACGTCATGTTGCACGTCAACCGTTGCGACGGATTCACCGTGGCAGTTTCAGAAAACAAATATCTGACGCCGATTGCCAAACGCACGATCCTGAGCGAAGACGCGCTCAGCCCGCTGATTCCCGTGCTGGAAGAAATCGTAGGCCTAACCGACCC
This sequence comes from Acidobacteriota bacterium, assembly GCA_016789645.1. Classification (GTDB taxonomy): domain Bacteria; phylum Acidobacteriota; class Blastocatellia; order RBC074; family RBC074; genus RBC074. Next base: position 2,538 of record JAEUQP010000706.1, read on the forward strand.
GGCCAGCATTCGCCAGTTGTTTGAATCGCACGGATTGCAGATTCAGGAATGGGATAAGGTTAAAACCGATTGGCTGACGATTCGCGCGCTGCCTCCGAAATCGCTGGCGCAAACAGCAGGAGCGACGGAGGTGAGTCATGTTTGAGTGGATTGGTTGGGTAGCGACTGCCGTGTTTGCCGTTTCGTATTTTTGTCGCCAGCCTGCGCTGCTTCGCCGCACGCAGGCGCTGGCGGCGCTGTTGTGGATTGGCTATGGCCTCATCATCAAAGCTCCGCCGGTGATCGTCGCCAACGTCGTCGTGGCTGCCATTGCCTTGTTTTCGTCGTTTCAACGCCGAGAACCATTGGAGGCCAAAGCCAGCGCCGACTAAATTTCCAGTCGGGCAATGACAATTCAGAACTTCAACGCGAGCGTGGATTTTTCAGAAAGTAGAATCGCCCATCTTCCGCGCCGCCCAGAAAATCCGGGACGCCATCGCCGTCGAAATCCACGACGGTCGGGCTGACATCGTGACCTTCGATGTTGCGGTCAGCCAGCGTCCCGGCATTTTTCATCACCCAAACGCCGTTTTTGAATTCCACCTGCCGTAAGAAATCTGCGTTGGCCGAATTCAGCAACACATCCAGTTTGCCGTCACCATCCCAATCCGTCAGGCTCAGTTTTCGGCGACCGCTTCGGCCCGCAACACCTGCATTCAACTGCAACGGCTTACCGTGTTCATCCACAAAAGCTCGGCGCGGAGCGTTCAAAATCAATTTGCCGGTGTGGCTGTTCTGTTTGGCACGCTCAAAAAACGCCAGGTAGCCTTGCTGATCCAGCATGACCAAATCCATCAATCCGTCCTGATTGACATCGGCCAACGCCGGAGTCGTGCGCCACTGAGTCAGCAAGGCTTTGCCCGTTGGTCGCAACCAGCCCCAGGCCAAAAACGGCTGTTCGCCTTGCCATTCCACTTCGACGGGCTGTGGAGCCGCCAATCGCGGAGCCTTGCGCGTGCCAATGTTTTTCAACCATTCGACGCGTCCCCAGATGGAATTGAAGACAATGTCCGGCAATCCATCACCATCCCAATCGGCGACATTGAGCGTGGTGTAGCCCCATTTGGCTTCGGCAGGCCCTTGAATGCTGCCATTCGCTCCAGCCATCACGCGAAACACTTTGCCATTGACCGTCAACCGTCGCGGCGCAGCCCATTTCGGCTCGGCCACGCCCGCGCCGCTCAGATTTTCAAAGAATTCGATGTAACCCGCCGTGTTGCCGCTCAAAATGTCTGTGTCGCCATCACCATCCCAATCCACTCCGACGGGCGTCGCCAGTGCGCCACATTTCAAGGTGTCCGCTTCCTGTCGGAAATACACCGGACGCGCAAACATCGGCGAACGATCTTTGGTCAGCTTGCCGGAGTTTTCTACGAAGGCGACACGGCCATCTTCATCGCCAACAATCAAATCCATGTCACCATCTTTGTCCCAATCAAATGCGACCGGAACGATCATTTGCAATTCCATCGCCAGCAAATTGCCGCGCGCATCTTTCAATCGGCGACCAGCGGCATAACGCGGCTGTGTGCGATTGCCTATGTTTTCAAAGTACGTGAAGCCGTCCAGAAATTCTCCGCAC
>JAEUQP010000836.1 GCA_016789645.1 Acidobacteriota bacterium
CAAACTGCGGCAAAACGATTTTGGCGGAACGCTGGGCGGCCCGGTGCGCCTGCCGAAAAAAGTGTTTGGCCCGCTCGGTTACGACGGACGCGACCGGACGTTCTTTTTTGCTTCGGTGGAACAGTTGCGTTTGGTGCAACCGCAGGCCGGCGTCTTTCGCGCGCGCGTGCCGTCGCTGGCCGCCCGTGAAGCCGCAACCGGAGTGATGCGCTCCATTCTGAATGCCTACCCGCTGCCCAATGCTCCGCGTGTGGCGGCGGATGGCGATCCGGCAGACAGCGAGCGTTATGTTGCAGGGCTTTCGTATCCTTCGCGCATGACTTCGGTCGGCGTGCGGTTCGATCACAAATTCAGCGACGGGCTGACGGTGTTTGGCCGATTCAACATTGCGCCTTCCGAACAATTCTTCCGCTCGTTTCCCAGCCAGGAAAATCAGTTTCGCAAGGACACACAGACGTTCACGGGGGGCGCGACCTGGACGCTTTCGCCGCGCGTGGTCAGCGATTTGCGATTGAATTACAGCACGGATCGCGGCGATTTCGATTTCGTCGGCGTGCCGGTGGCTGGCGCGGTGTTGCCGCCCGACAGTCTGCTTTTTCCTTCGTTTGCGCCGCGCGCCAGCACCGCCGTCAGCTTGCAACTTTACGGCTTTGGGCCGTCCGGCGTGACGGCGGGCAATCTGACGCAAGGCAAAACGCTCGGGCAGCAACAGCGGCAATTCAACGTGGTTGAAAACCTGACGCTGGTCAGCGGCGGCCACGAACTGAAATTCGGCGCGGATTATCGGCGGCTGCGTCCATTGCAAGACACGCGCTCGCTCAGCATCAGCTACAACTTTGGGACAGAAGCCGCGCGGCGCGCGGGCGTGCCGACGGCGATTTCCGTGCAGGCTTTCGCCCCGGTGACGGATTTCTTTGTGCAGAATTTGTCGCTCTATGCGCAGGACGCCTGGCGCGTGACGCGGCGCGCCACGCTGACCTACGGACTGCGTTATGAAATCAATCCGCCGCTCAGTGGCGACCGGCTGCCGTACCAGATTGACGGGCTGGAAAATCCGCTGACTGCGACGCTGGCCAAACCGGGCACGCGGCAATGGGAAACCACCTGGGACAATTTCGCGCCGCGCATCGGTCTGGCCTGGACGCTTTCGGAAAAACACGATCTGGTGGCGCGCGGCGGATTCGGTTGGTTTTATGACACAGGTTTGGGCACGGCGCTGCGCGGTTACAGCAGCTTTCCGTACAACACTTCGCTGAACATCACCGCGCCCGCGTTATTGCGCTTTCCGGCCAATGAAGCCGACATTCAACCGCCGCCGTTCGCCGACACCTTGCCGCCGCCGTACAACTCCAGCTTTTTCGTTTTTGATCGCCAGTTGAAACTGCCCTACACGCGGCAATGGAACGTGACGCTGGAAAAAGGCCTGGGACGAAACAACGTCGTCACGCTGGGTTATGTCGCCGCTGCCGGACGCCGGTTGCTGCGCGCCGAACAGTTGCAGAATTTCAACGCAGCGTTTGTCCAGCAACGTTTCGGCCTGCCGGCTCAACCGCTGGTCGTTATCAATCCGGCGATTTTCGGGCCGAATCTGGCGGCCACCACGCCTGTTGCCGGTTCAACGGTTTCGGTCACGCGCAACGCTTCGGCTTCGGATTACCATTCGTTGCAAATGCAGTTTCGGCGGCGATTGTCGCGCGGATTGCAAACGCAGGTTTCCTACACCTGGGCCAAATCGCTGGATGACGTTTCAGACGAAACCATCACAGGCATTCCACTGGATCGCATTGACCAGCGGCTGGAACGCGGCTTCTCAGATTTCGATATTCGGCACACGGTCGTCGCCGCCGTCACCTACGACATTCCATTGAGCGCAACGATGCGAAGCAACGCGTTTGTGCAAGCCACGCTCGGCAACTGGTCGGTGGATGCGATTGGACGGTATCGTTCCGCCTCGCCGTTCAACGCCTTTTCGCAAGCCTTCGATCCGCTGAACATCAGCGCGACGCGGCGGCTGGATGTGAAACCGGGCGTGCCGTTGTATCTAGACGACCGGACAGCGCCGGGCGGCAAGCGGCTCAACCCGGATGCGTTCGCCGTGCCTGCGGCGGGACGGCAGGGAACCTTGCAGCGCAATTCCCTGCGCGGATTTGGCGCGCGCCAGCTAGACCTTTCGCTGCGTCGTCAGTTTGGCCTGACTGAAAAACTGCGGCTGCAATTTCGCGCGGAGTTTTTCAACGTCACCAACACGCCGAATTTCGGTGACCCGGTGGGAACCTTCGGCGGCGCGACGTTTGGCTACGCGCAAAACATGCTGGGACGCGGCTTGAGCGGCAACACAGGCGCAACGCAAACCTCACCCAGTTCAGGCTTCAATTCGCTCTATCAAATCGGCGGGCCTCGCTCGATTCAATTCTCAATGAAACTGCTCTATTGAAATCAGGAGGAAACCAAAATGAAACGATTCTATGTGGTACTCACGCTACTGCTTTGTATGCTTTCGATTAACGCGCTAGCCCAACACGCCAGCGCTTCGCATCAAGCGGCGGGCGAAGAAGGCGATCTGCTGTTCATCCGTGAAAACGGCAAGTTCGGCTACATTGACCGCGCGGGCAAAGCAGTCATCCCATGCATCTACGAAAACACCTATGGCTTTACGGAAGGGTTGGCTGGCGTCAAGCTCAACAACAAAATTGGCTACATTGACACGAAAGGGAAGCTGGTCATCCCGGCGACATTCGACGACGGCTATGCGTTCTTTGAAGGGCTGGCGTGGGTCAAGATCGCAGGCAAATACGGTTGGATAGACAAGAGCGGCAAGCTGGTTATCGAACCGCAAGCTTTCGACGACGTTGCCCCGGCATTTTCTGACGGGATGTGCGCAGTCAAACAAAGCGGCAGATGGGGGTACATTGACCGCACGGGCAAACTCGTCATCAAACCGCTTTTTGAGCAGGCGAGCAAATTCAAACTCGGCACGGCGCAGGTCAAAGTCGCCGGACGTTATTCGTGGATTGATAAAACCGGTAAGGCCATCTGGACAGAGAAATAACCAGAACGAACTCCAAAATTCGCCCTTTGGCGGGGGCTATTGCGCTCTCATTGCTGGTGTGGAATGGAGGGAGCGTTCGAGCGATTCCTCCATTCCAACTGATGCATTTTGTGCTGATCTGGAATTCGGGTTCTCTGTTCAGCTTCTTGTTGCTAAGAGCGTGTACGGAAACTAAGGTCGTCAGTAAACTCGTGTCAGGTCAACGAGAGGAAATGACATCTTTGTCACGCCAGGCTAAATCTGGTAGGAGGGCATTGATTGCACGATGGTACAAACTCGGAGTGATGCGTTTGCAGAAACCAGAACCTTGTCTTGCCACTGCGCAAGCACTCGTCACACTCGAAGCCAAGCTTCGGTCCGCTGCAAGCCGCCCTGCTCACGCTGGCTATCGGCCACAAATTCACGCGCTGATTAGCTGGCCGGGGCAAAGCTTCTTTACTGATGCCGATCAGGCGATCCCCAAAATTTTGCGAATCCGCGGTTCCAGCGCGGCGCGAATTTCGGCGTCTTCCAGCGCGTATTCGATCACTGTT
>JAEUQP010000749.1 GCA_016789645.1 Acidobacteriota bacterium
TTGACCTCGCACCCCAGACTGACCATCAATACTGCGCCGACGTTGGGGTGATAAATCATCCCCGCGATGGTGCGTTCCAATTGCCAGGTGTCTTCGCCCTGGGAATGGCCGCAACCTTCCTGATGCGGAATGGCGACAACGCCGTCTACACCGCCGTTCGGGCCGTCGCTTGCAAAATCGGTTTTGCTGAAATGTTCGGCAATCAGTTCGGTGACGTGGCTGGAACAGTTTGACGTGGCAATCACCGCGACGTAATTGCGCGTGCCGACATCGCCGTTTTCGCGCGCGTAGCCCAAAAACTCTCCGGCTTCTTCCGGCGAGAAATACTTGGTGACGGGCGATTGTGTGGCGAATTCGTAATGGCCTGCATTGAATTCCGGCGCGACGTTGTGCGTGTGAACCCAGGCTCCGGCGGCGATGTCTTCAGTCGCTTTGCCGATGGTTTCGCCGTATTTGTGGATCAGCGAGCCTTTGGCAATCGGGCGCAGCGCGAGTTTGTGTCCGGGCAAGATTGTTTCACGAGCGGAGACTTTGTCGTTTTGCTCATTGACGACGATTTCACGACCTTCGGAAATCGGCAGCCGGGCAACTCCCACGTTGTCTTTGGCATTGAGAACGAGAATCGGTTTGTCAGTATTTGTGTTCATTACATTGTTCATCCCAGAGAGGAAATTGGTTTCACCAGTTTCTATCACGGCATAGTCAGACCAGCAAGCCTGTCAACTTTATGTTTGACTTCGCCAGATGCCGTCTGCAAAATCACGCCGCCTTAGACAGACGAAACCACAGGGTTCAATTGTCTCGTTCGCCTTCCTCAAATATTGCTGATTCTCATTTCGAGCAGCTTTTCTTCCCCTCCAAAAATCGGTCAATTAACATGGCAATCGGGAGTTTCAAATGAAGTTTTGTATTCCACAGATGTTTTCTCGCCGTTGGGTGAAAGCCTGGGCGCTGGCCTTGATGGTGTTCGCCCTGGGGATTCAGCTCCACTGGCGTAATTCTGACCTGCAATCTTTTCAATCGTCCGTTCAGGCGATGGACGCATTGCCGACGATCATGTTTGTTACCCAGCCACCGTTTGGGTCTGACTTCGCTTCGGCAAATGCGGTGTTCGGCAATCACAATCCTTACACCGGCAGCACTCCGCGCGGAGGCGATCTGTACATTCGTTACTCGGATGGCGCGTTGCGAAACCTGACTGCCGAAGCCGGGTTCGGCCTGAAAGCGGGCGAAGAAATCGCCACCCGCGAACCCAGCGTGCATTGGTCGGGAACAAAAGCCTTGTTTTCGATGGTCATTGGTGGAACGACCAAGAACGATTACTCGCCGGTTTACTGGCAGATTTACGAAGTCAGCGGCATTGGCAAAGGCGAACCAGTCAGCATACGACGCTTGCCTCAGCCTGCGGACAACAACAATGTCTCTCCGTTGTACGGCACAGACGACCGAATTCTTTTTACGTCGGATCGCCCACACAATGCCGACCGGTTCAATTATCCGCAGCTTGACGAATATGAATCCCAGGCGACCAACACAGGAATCTGGTCAATGAATGCGAACGGTTCCGATTTGCGGTTGCTGGATCACGCCGTGTCCGGAGATTTCACGCCGATCATCGCTTCGGATGGGCGAGTGGTTTTTACGCGCTGGGATCATTTGCAGCGCGATCAACAAAACAACGACCAAGGAGGGAACGGAGCATTCAACTACATCAGCGAATGGAGCGCGACGAAGTTGAACAGTTATGCCGAAATTTTTCCCGAACCACGCCGTTCGCCAAACCGCGCCCAGTTTCACGGCCACACGATCAATCAATTTTTTCCCTGGCAGGTGAACGAAGACGGCAGCGGGTTGGAGACGCTGAATCACATTGGCAGGCATGAACTGGTTGGGTATTTCGATTCTTCGCACGACGGGCTGCCGGAATTCATCGCGCCGGAAACGCGGCGGACTGCCGAACGTTTTTTGCAGATCAAGGAAGACCCGATGCGTCCGGGATATTTTGTCGGCACAAACGCGCCGGAGTTTTACACGCATGGCGCCGGGCAATTGATCGGGCTGTTGTCGCCTGAACCGGCCAATCCGGATCAAATGCAGCTCGATTACATCACCAGCCCGGCAACGCGAAGTTATTACTCCGACGGGCAAACGCCGCCGCAAAATCATCCGGGGTTGTTCCGCAATCCGACGCCGTTGTCGAACAGCGCGCTGATCGCGGTGCGAACCACGTATCCCGTTTCAGATCGTGCGACGAACGGAGTTTTAAGTTCGCGCTACGATTTTCATCTTTCGCGTTTGCAGCGACAGGCTGACGGGTATTGGGCGCCGGTTGAACGGGTGTTGGCCAGTCCGATCATCAAGACGATCAGTTATTGGGACAATCAGACTTACGCGCAATTGAATTTCAGCGGGCCGATGTGGGAACTCGATCCGGTTGAAGTTCGCGCGCGAACCCGCCCGCAACGCCACACAACTCCGTTGCCAGACATCGAAAAGCAAATCCTCAGCGAAGAACTCGGCGGGCAAAACGGCATCGCGCAACTGCAAACTTTTCTGGAAGCGCGCAATCTGGCTTTGATCGTCAGTCGCGACGTGACTCGGCGAGCCGACCGCCAACAGGATGT
>JAEUQP010000768.1 GCA_016789645.1 Acidobacteriota bacterium
AGATTTTGAAAAGTTTTTCGGCAAAACCGCCGGAGCCATTTGGGTGGACGCCACTGACAAACAAGTGGCACGCGTGGAAGCACGGTTGGTGGAATCGTACAAAGTCGCGGGAGGCTTATTGGCTTCGCTGAAAGAGGGCGCGACCTTCGTCTTAGAACAAGATCGAGTCAACAACGAGATTTGGCTCCCTTCTCGCGCCGACATCAATCTGGGCGTGAAAGTGTTGCTAGTCAAAGGCATCAACGTCAATTCGACGGTGACTTACGGCAATTACAAACGCTTCAATGTGGATGCTGAGAAAGAGAAACTGAAAGACCCGACGGCTCCGATCAAGCCATAGAAACCGAACGGGGAGCGTAAGCAATCTGAATTGCTTACGCTCCCCTTACATCAATAAACCAACTCAGTCCAAATACAGAAACTCGTTCAAATTGAAAAGCGCATGGCAGAAATCGCGTAACGCCGCAGCCGCCGGGTTCTCGTTCTTGCGTTCGGCATACCCAGCCGTTTGTTTCTGCAAAAACTCCAACGACCACGCCAGTTCTTTTTCGTTCGGTTGGCGATTGAGCGCAAGCGTGAAAGCCGTCGCGATTTGCTTGCGAAGATCACCGCCAGCTTCGGCAGCGACTCGTTCGGCAAAAAAGCCAGCCTGTTGCAGCACAAATTCGTTGTTCATCAGCGCCAACGCTTGAGGCGAAACCGTGGAAACGGCTCTGACGGGGCCGGTCACCGTCGTTGCCGGGCAATCGAAAACTTCGATCATCGGCAACAGCACCGAACGTTTGACGAAAATGTAGACGCTGCGTCGCCAAGTCGTTTGATCGTCTTTGGCATCCAGCGGCCAACGCGGGCGCGATCCGGTGTTGATGATGTCGGGATCAATGCGCGGATAAATGCCCGGGCCGAACATTTCCTTGTTCAGCTTGCCGCTGTTGGCCAGCATGCTGTCGCGAATGATTTCAGCTTCCAACCGGCGCGGGTTCATGCGCCACCACAACCGATTTTCGGAATCCACTGCTGCCGATTTTTCATTGAACTTGCTCGATTGACGATACGTGTTCGAAGTGACCATCAATCGGTGCATGGCTTTCCAGCTCCAGCCTTTGGCGACGAATTCCGTCGCCAGCCAATCCAGCAACTCAGGATGAGTGGGACGGTCGCCCGTCGCGCCAAAATCGCTGGACGTGCGGACAATGCCTTTGCCAAAGTGATATTGCCAGATGCGATTCACCGCGACGCGAGCCGTCAATGGGTTGTCCGCGCTGGCAATCCATTCCGCCAACTGTTTGCGGCGCCCCATCGGATTCAAATCGGTTTCGCCACAGATCACCTGCGGCAAACCCGGCCCAACCGGATCGCCTTTCATGCTGACGTCTCCGCGTTTGAGCAAAAACGCCTGCTTTGGTTTTTCTTCGTCGGTCACGCCCATCACCGCTGGCAGCATCTTCGGACGAGTTTTGTTGATCGCGTCAATTTCATCCTGCACGGCTTTGCGCGCGGACTTTTCTTCCGGCGTCAGCAATTCGTCAATTTCT
>JAEUQP010000842.1 GCA_016789645.1 Acidobacteriota bacterium
CGACTGGCGCAATCCATCGCGCACGATCCGTCGGTGATCGTGCTGGACGAACCGCTCAACGGACTGGACCCGATGGCGCGCGACGAAACCAAACGGCTGTTTCGCCAACTGGCCAAAGACGGATTGCACCTGATTATTTCCAGCCACATTCTGCACGAACTGGAAGAAATGTCAGACACCATCGTGCTCATCAACAACGGCTACATTCTGGCCGAAGGGGCGGTGGGTAGCGTGCGCGAAGAAAAGATGGAAGAGCATCCGATGCAAATTTTGATTCGCTGCGACCGACCGGCGGAATTCGCCGCGCGCGCGTTCACCAGCGATTCCGTCGTCGAAGCGCAACTGCACGAAGACAAACACGGACTGTTCATCAAAACCCGCAACGCCGATTCGTTTTACACGCTGCTCAATCGCATGGTGGCCGAACACGGATTCAACGTCGAAACGGTAGCGCCGGTGGACGACAACCTGAACGCCGTCTATCACTACCTGATCGGTTCCAGCGGAGGAGGACAAGCATGAGTTCATTGGTCGAAACGGCGGCGAAGCCCGCAACCAGCAATCTTCAATGGGGGCTGTGGTGGCGACAGGTGCGCGCCATTCTGCGCATGGAAGTGAAGAAAAACTTCTGGGGCAAACGCGCGCTGCTGATTTATCTGTTCGCCGCAATTCCCGTGCTGGTGATGTTTTTGCTGACGTTCGCCGACGAAGACAGCGCCGCCGACATCACGCGAAACTGGAACGGCGCGCAGGAAGTGTTTGCCAACATCTTCGAAGCGCTGATTCTGCGCACGATGGTCTTTTTCGGCTGCGCGTGGATTTTCATGAACCTGTTTCGCGGCGAAGTGGTGGACAAAAGCCTACACTATTACTTCCTGTCGGCGCTGCGCCGCGAAGTGCTGGTTGCCGGAAAATACTTTTCGGGACTGGTGACGTCGGTGATTCTGTTTTCGCTGACCACTGCCGGTTCGCTGTTTTTTCTGTACTGGGCGCGCGATTATCCGGCCAACGTCAATTTCCTGTTTGACGGGCCGGGATTGGGACAGTGCCTGATGTATTTAGGCGTGACGATTCTGGGCTGCATTGGATACGGCGCGGTGTTTATGTTCATTGGGCTGTTTTTCCGCAACCCGATCATTCCCGCCTTGCTGGTGTACGGCTGGGAATGGTTGAACTTCCTGCTGCCGCCGGTGCTGAAAAAAATCAGCATCATCCATTACCTGCACACGCTGGCTCCGGTGCCGATGAACGAAGGCCCGATGGCGACCGTAGTCACGGCCACTTCGCCGTGGATTTCCGTGCCGAGCCTGCTGATTTTCACCGCGCTGGTGCTGGCAATGGCGGCAGTCAAAATTCGCCACCACGAAATCAGTTACGGCAGCGAATAACTGATCAGTGTCCGTAGCCCGCGCGTGAGCAAGGGCTTTTTGCTAACCCAAGCCCTCCCTTATGGTCGGGCTACTGACACCGAGATATTTTCTATGAGCAAGATTGGGACTGTTGGCTGGATGGATTTGACGGTGGAAAACGCAGATCAGGTCAAAGACTTTTACGCCGCCGTTACGGGTTGGCAACCTGCGGGTTTGGACATGGGCGGTTACGAAGATTACGTCATGAGTTCGCCTGAAACTGGCGACGGAGTTTCCGGCATTTGCCACGCGCGCGGAGGCAATGCCAATTTGCCGCCGGTCTGGCTGATTTACATTTACGTCGCCGACATCGAACAAAGCGTGGCGAAGTGTGTCGAACTCGGCGGCGCAGCCGTCACCCCCATCAAAGAGTACGCCGGACAAGGCCGTTACTGCATCATCCGCGATCCCGCCGGAGCGCATTGCGCGCTGTATCAATCGCTGAAACAAGAGTGAGGAGAATTTCAAATGAAACACAACGTTATGTTAACCATCACCTCACTGCTCTCAATCCTCTTCCTGACGTTTCATCACGCAGATGACATTCGACGAGGCTTAGCTCCCGGAGGAATCGTCAACCTCGTTGTAGTGTTCATCCTGGCTCTCTGGCTTTACGCAACGTTGGCGCTGGTTGAACGGAAATCAGGGCACATCATCATTCTTGTCTTGTCACTCTTTGCCTCTGGCATGCCCGTCGTCCACATGACGGGAGTTGGACTCGCCGGCGGCAAAATCACCAACTCTACCGGGGCTTTCTTCTTCGTCTGGACGCTCATCGCACTCGGCACTACTGCCATCTTTTCTGTCGTCCTCTCTGCTCACGGACTGTGGAAACGGCTACGAAGTCAATCAATGCTATAAGTAAAAGCTCTCGCCTTTCGCAGCCATCTCGACCAACAGCTTTGGCGGGGAATCATTCGCCGGGCAGTTCCGCCATTCGGTCGCATTCGGCCACAAAGTTCTTCACGCCGACGGTATCAATCAGCGAAAGCCGCTCGCCCTTATGAGTTGTCGTCGCCGATCCAACTGTCGTACCCGTCCTCAAGCGCGTGGTAACGCCCGTGCGCCCATTCATAAAAACTCTGCCACGTGTCCAGAACCCCCTCTTCCCCTTCAACTTTCACCGTCACTCCTGCTTCTACAATACGGCGGATCTTTCGCAGTTCCTCAACCAGAGTTCCCCAGTGAACAGGCCGTCGCCCAAGCGCGCCCAAGTCTTCCGTTTCTTCATACAACGCATCGAGTTCCTTGAGCATTTCAATCGTGATGGTGTGTTTTCTGTAGCTCATCTCCCATCCCTGCGTGTAGGCAGATTGGAAAATCTACCCTACACGCAAATGAACCAATCTAAATCAGAACAAACAACATGGGGACACACTTTTTTTGACAGGATGACCAAGATTTGCGACAGGATTTACAGGCTAGTCAAATCCGGCAAGGTTCTCAGGTTTGAATCTTGTTCATCTTGAAAAAAATCATGTAAATCCTGTTTCAAATTTTCCTGGTTTGAGTTAGTTGTAAAAGCTCTCGCCTTTCGCGGCCATTTCGACCAACAGCTTCGGCGGAGTAAATCGTTCGCCGTACAGTTCCGCCATCCGGTCGCATTCGGCGACAAAGTTCTTCACGCCAACGGTATCAATCAACGACAGCGGCCCGCCCGTGTACGGCGGAAAACCGAGGCCGAGCATTGCTCCTACGTCGCCGTCTGCCGGATCGGTCAAGACGTTTTCTTCCATGCAACGAGCCGCATCAAGCGCCTGCGCGTAGAGCAATCGTTTCTTGATTTCTTCGACGCCAGGTTGTTCGGCAGCTGCGGGAAAGTGTTCGGCCAATCCCGGCCATAAAAACTTCTTGCCGCCTTCGGGATATTCGTACATTCCTTTGCCAGATTTTTTGCCGATGCGGTCGAGCTTTTCAAAAAACAGCGTAATGACGGCGTCGCCGGATTGCGGCTTGTACGCTTCGCCCAGGTCTTTTTTCGTCTGTTCGCGGATGTGGTAGCTGAGGTCAATGCTGACTTCATCCAGCAAAGCCAGCGGCCCGACGGGCATTCCCGCCATTCGCGCGGCGTTTTCGATCAAGGCCGGAGCGACACCGTCCAGCAACATCGTCGTACCTTCGTTGATGTATGCGCCGCAAAACCGCGAGGTGTAAAAACCTCGGCTGTCGTTGACGACAATCGGCGTCTTTTTGATCTGCTGCACGAAATCCATCGCCTTGGCCAAAGTCTCATCCGACGTTTGTTTGCCGCGAATGATTTCCACCAGCGGCATTTTGTCCACCGGCGAAAAGAAATGCAGTCCGATGAATTGCTGCTGGCGAATACTGGCTTCAGCCAATCCGGAAATTGGCAGCGTGGAAGTGTTCGACGCAAAAATCGCCGTTTCGGAAATCACCGCTTCGGCTTTGCGCGTGACATCGGCTTTGATATCGCGATTTTCAAAGACGGCTTCGATGACCAGTTCACAACCCGCCAGATCAGCGTAATCCGTCGTCGGTTTGATCAGCGACAACACGGCAGCGGCTTTTTCTTCGGTCGTGCGGCCTTTTTTGATGCGGCCAGCCAGCAGATTTTCGCTGTACGCTTTTCCTTTTTCGGCGAAACTCAATTCGCGGTCGAGCAAAATGACTTCAATGCCGGCCAAAGACGCAACATACGCCAGGCCTGCGCCCATCATTCCCGCGCCGAGCACGCCCAGCTTGGTGACTTTCAGCTTGTCGTACCCTTTCGGTCGCCGCGCCAATTTGTCCGCCGCGCCTTTGTTGACGAACACGGTGCGGATCATGTTTTTGGCGACGGGATCGAGCAGCAGTTTGGTGAAGTAGCGTTGTTCGATTCGCAAGCCCGCTTCAATCGGAACCTGAAGCCCTTCGTACACGCAGGACATAATCGCCTGCGGCGCGGGGTAATTGTGGAAGGTTTCTTTCTGCATGAGCGACGAACCGACCATGAACGTTTCGACCCAGCGCGGATCGAACTGGCCAGAACCGCCGGGAACCTTGAATCCTTTTTTGTCCCACGGCTGCACAGGGTCGGGCGATTCCAACAACCAGCGTTTGGCTTCGGCCAACAATTCACTCAACGGAACGAGTTTGTGGATGATGCCTTTTTCCAACGCCTGCTGCGGTTTCAACTGAGTGCCCTGCATCATCATCTGCAATCCGTCGCGCGCGCCGATCAAACGCGGCAATCGCTGCGTTCCTCCGCCGCCGGGGAACAATCCCACCAGCACTTCGGGCAATCCGATCAACGCGCCGGGTGTGTCGGCGGCAACGCGGTAATGACAAGCCAGCGCAATTTCCAAACCTCCGCCCAGAGCCGTGCCGGTAATCGCCGCGACAAACGGTTTGCCGCCGGTTTCCATCTTGCGCGTCAAGGCGACAAACTTCATGCCGTTCGCGAACATCTCTTCGGCGTTGCGCGCGGCGAACAAATCCGCGACGCCTTTCAAATCGGCCCCGGCCATAAACGAAGATTTGCCGGACGTGATAATCGCGCCTTTGACCGCCGAATCGCCGACGGCTTTCTCAACATACGCTGTTAGCTCTTCCAGAAACTGCCGTGTGATGACGTTCATCGGACGGTCTTTCAAATCAATGGTCAGCGTGGCAATGCCGTCGCCGTCAACGTGGTAAGTGATCGTTTCGCTCATCTGAATGAATCCTTTGGATGTATTGGGAAGGTTTGAAACCGCAAAGGGCAATTCACCTTTTGCGCGCGCAGTGTACGACACACGACGGCTGAGCGAAAAGCGCGCAAGAGGAGAAGATTTTTTGCCCACGAAGAGTGTCTAAAAAGAAGGTTGTCACTGAACGACAAGCAACCCTTTGTACATTCCCATGCCGCAGGTCAGCGATAACTCACCGGATTTCATCGCAGGCAGTTCGACGATGACGGTTTCGCCGAGCGGCAAATCCCGGCTGATGCCCAGCGAAGGAAGGACGATTCGATTGGCACAATTCGGTTGCTGGTTCCGTGTGATGGCCAGTTTGATCGGGCGATTGGCTTCGAGTTTCAGTTGCGCGGGAGCGAATCCGCTCGCGCCGACATTGATTGGAATTGCGTCGGCAGGAATTTGCACGCCAGCTTGCGTTTTGGGCAGAGCCTCAGAAACCGACAGCACGAACGGTTGAATGACGGTTTCTCCGTTCAACTGAAATTGCGCCCAGAGCTTGTACAAGCCCGCGCGCGGAAAGCTGACGAGGGTGCGAATTTCTTCAGGGGGCGGGCCAAACGTTTCTGCGCCGTGAACATGAACTTGATTGATTTGCGCTGGTTTTGTGTTGTCGGCATCTTCCAGCGGATGCGCATGAATGAAGCTTTGATGCTGCGGATCAATCAACACGAAATGCGCCCACGCTCCCAGAAACGGTTCCAAATTGGCGACCGGTTTGTTGGTCACGGTGTCGCGGATGGTGAAGGTCAATTCGAGGTCTTCGCCCGCGCGCAATTGCTGTTTCGGCGTCAGTGTCAACCGCAACGAGTTTTGCAGTTTCGTCAGCTCTGTATCGGCTGTCAGGGATTGCGCTGCGCGATTGCGACCTTCGACCTGCAGAGTGAAGCTGACGATGCGTTGCGGTTCGCCCGGCGGCGTGAAATCCGCATACAGGTGATAGCGTCCGCCGTGCGCAAATGTGTGCGTGATTTCGTATCGGTCGCCAACGGTCAGTTCCGGATGCACGTGTGCGAACTCGGCCAGGTCTTCGGACACAATCAACAGGTGCAGCGGTTTTTCATGCACGTATTCCAGAAAACGCACCGGCACACCGCGCGGCGAGCGAAGTTGAAAGCTCAACCGCGTCGGCTGACCGGCTTGCATCGCTGCACCTCCAGTCTTCAACGCCAGCACGCTTTCGTTGGGCCTGATTGGTGCAACGATTTCGTGGCAAAGCGGAATTGCCGATGATGCGGGATTACCAGCGGCAAAATCACGGAAAGCCTCTGCCAAATCTTCAGCGGAAACCTGTCCGTAATACTGGTGCGCCAGCAAATACGGAAACGCCAACCGCCCCGTCGCATCCGTCGTCAAAAAATAAGCGTAGGTTCCCGCCGGATATTCAGGCGTTTTGGCGAATCGCCCGTTGAATGGATCCAGATCGCCAACGCCCGCCACAAATTCATAATCTTCGACAAACGTGCCCAGCGGAAATTCTTCGTTCACGTCCGGGCCAAACTGCGCCGGGGTCAACGCCGTTCCGTCAGGCAAATGCGTGCGCCGTTTGAGCTGACGCAACCGATACCCGGAACGCATCCGCCGAAGCTTGCCGTCAATACCATACGTCCATGGGCCATAAATCGGATTTCCATCAAAGGCATAACCGATGATCGGCGAATGCTGGCTGGCATCGGCAATCAGGTTTTGCAGCACTCCCAATGAACCGCTGTGTTCCAGCAATGCGCGTGGGCGACCGGCGGCGACCAGCGTTCCGTCGTCGTTCATCGCCAATGGGTCGAAATGCCAAAGATTTTGTCCTCGAAAAGAAGTCGCTTCGAATTGGTTGTAGATCGGAACGCCGTTGATAAACACGCCCACGACATCCGGGCGGACGCTGGCGCGAGCGCCTGTGGCCGGTTCAGGCTGGCGCGGAATGCGAAAGCGTAATTGGCGAATGCGTTCGACGTGGTCGGCGGGCGATTGCAACATGCCGAAGTAATGCAGCGAAACGCCGCCGGAGTGCAGTTCGACAAACCGTTCCGTCAATTTGACCGATTGCACTTCGGGCAATACGCGCGCCAGTCGTTCGTTGCCTGCGGCGCGTTCGTTGACCACCCAGACATTGGCGACCGGTTCCTGTGCGCGAACGCCAGGGATCAACAACAGAAACAACAGAGCACCTATTTTCCAATTCGCGTTTGTCATTGGTCAGTTGTCATTGAGAAAGTCATTTGCGATTCACATCTCAGCCGATGACAAATCGCAAATGACCAATGGGAAATGGGAAATCACTTGATCGTGATATTGACCAGATTCGACGTTTTGCCGTTGGCCGTCACGGCCACTTCCACTTTGCCTTTTCCGGCCAGCGAACGCGGCAATGCCAGGTTGTATTGGTCCAAACCGGCAAAGGTTCCCTGCGACCCCGCGTACAACACGAAACTATCGGTTCCGCCGATCTTGGCCGTCACCGTCGGGCTGGTTTTGCCCAACCCGCTGCCGTACACAATCAAATACAGTTCGTCAGTTGCCGGGCCAAAATCTATTGGCAATGGGACGACGGCTCCATTCACGATTTGATAAATGTTTTCGTAAGCCTGCTGGCCGTTGCGAACGCGCAGAATCTGTGCCGCCGCCAATCCTTCGCCGTTGAACTGAAACAGGTTCGGATAAGTTGAGGTGATGTGGAGCGCTCCGGGAACCGAAACACCATTGGCGGTGATGGTGACCGTCGCCAATCCTGTCGCGGCAAGCTCAGGAACTTGGTAATTGATCTGTGTCGGCGAAGCGTAAGAAATCGGCGCCGAATGATTGGTTCCCGCCGCGTCGCGGATGGTGATGGTCGCTCCGCCCAAAGTGGTCGGCCAATTTGGAGTATTGGCAGCAGCGGTGGAGGTCGCCAGTTTCGCGCCGAACATTGGAAATGCAGACATCAGCGCGCCCGGAGCCGTTGGCCCACCTTCATAAGAAGCCGCCGAAACATGCCACGAACTCTGGCGCACGATTCCGCCGCCCACGTCGTTGCGGTTTGCATTGCTGTAACTCGATCCATCGGCTCCATCAAAGACGGCCACTCCATTGACCCACAATCCAATCGCTCCCAGATTTGTGTTGCGTTTGGTCGCTGCGGCAGAAGGATTGCGAGGAAATTGCGCACGGATGTTTTGCGCCGACGGGAAGTTCATGAAAACGCCACCGTTGCCGCCATCAATGAACCAAGGCCCCATCGTGTAACTGCCCAACCCGTTGGCGGTCAGATACACCGTCGAATCGGTAAAGCTGATGCTTTGCGAATCGGCCTTGACCGGTGTGGCTTGGCCGCCGCTGACTTGCGCGCCGGTTGGTCGCGTCACCGGCCAGGTGGATTGCGCGCCAGCCGTTGGGTCAAAACCGTTGATGACTTGCGCATTTTGCTGGGAGTTTTTCGTCAGCCACGAATTCAACAACGGCGTGTTTGGCATGCTTTGCGAATATGCGCCGTTGCTGAAATAGCCTTGTGCGGCGGCGGGCGGCGGCGCATTTCCTCCCCCGGTGACGTTGCCGTAAAACTGCAATCCGGTGATGTACGGAAATGCTGGCGAACCGCCATCCGTAATCGTCACGAAATACGCGTACGTTCCGTTTGGAAATTCCGGCGTGATCGCAAACCGTCCGTTGTGAACATCCAGATCACCCAAGCCCTGCACGAATTCGTAATCTTCGATGTACCGCCCCAGCGGAAACGTGTCGGAAACATCCGGGCCATATTGATTGGCGCTGAGTTGTTGCGAAATTCCGGCGTGGCGCGCCAGGGCCCAATCCGGCAACGACGTTCGCTGCGTCATCGTTCGCAATCGAAAACTGGGTTTCAATCGTTTGATTGGACTGTTCGGGTTGGCCGGGTCGGAATATCCGTACGGCCCATAAATCGGATACCCGTCGAACATCCATCCTAAAATCGGCGAATGCTTCCAGCCGGTTGTCTTTTCGCGATACGCAGCCCCGACGCGCGACGTGCCAACCAATTCCAGATTGTCGTCAAGTTGCGCGCGCAAACAGATCGGTTGCACGTGATGATGGTATTGGCCGTTGCCGGGTTGGTGCCCCAAACAGCGGTCAAAGGTTTGCGCTTCGCCATAGTAGGCATTGCGTAACCAGACGCCGTCGCCTTGCCCGCCAGGCGGCTGCGCAAAGGCTGTGAAACTGCAAACCAACAAGAACAAAATTGTAACCGTGGTTTTCATCTGCGATTCCCTCCTTCAGAAACTGCTGTTAGCGACCGTACCCCGGGCCTCTCTGGTTGCGGCGCAATTCGTCGAGCTTGGCTTTCTGTTCCGCCGTCAGCAGGTTGTAAACGGCGTTGTCCGTGCGAATGCGAATCAGTTTCAATTCGGTTTCGAGCTGGGCTTCCTTCGCCAGCAAAGCGCGAGCGGCGGTTTCGTCAAAGGTCTTGGCTTCGACAATGGCGCGCATTTGTTCGTGCAGTCCTTGCAGTTGTTCGTGAAGCGGTTCGGATTCGTTGTGCTGTTGTTCGCGCAACGTTTCGATTTTCTGTTTCTGCGCGTCGGTCAAATTCAACCGCTCGAAGATTCGATCTCCGCCAGGGCCTCCAGGACCGCCAGGACCACGTTGTCCGGGAGGCGGGCCGTCGTGGCTGCCCGGACGTTGCTGAGCAAAGGCGGTTCCGGCGTTCAGTTGAAATCCTGCGACAGCGATGACAGCCGTCAGCGCAATCCCCATCCACATCATCTTTTTGATTTTCCCGTTGAGTTTCATGGTTTCTCTCCTTCAGTTTGAGTTGTTGTTCAAGAGCAATGGAAGCAATCCGTTGATCGCCTTCGTCGCAGGCCAGAAGCTACAGCGAGAACGTTAAGCAATGATTTTGTTCGAGAAGAGAATTGTGAAGCGTTTGTAAAGACGGTCGGTGTCGCCGGGCGAAGAGAAATGTAAAGGCTTGGTAAATCCGGCTGCCGGGCACGGCAGGTTGCGCTACACTCCGTTGCGTGTGGGAAGTTCCCCACTGACTCCTGAAAATTCTGATGCTCATTATGGAAAGCAGTAGTTATCCTCAATCCAGGATTTTGATGATAGACGACGACGTGAAGCTCTGTCGGTTGGTCAAAGATTATTTGGAGCCGATGGGGTACGAGGTCGAAACCGCGCACACCGGTCCAAGCGGATTGGAAAAAGTCGTTGCTGGAAGCTTTCAGGCGGTGATTCTGGACGTGATGTTGCCGGGAATGGATGGCTTTGAAGTGCTGCGCCAGATTCGTAGAACGTCGGTGGTGCCGGTGTTGATGCTGACGGCGCTCGGCGATGAATCTGACCGCATTGTCGGGTTGGAAATCGGCGCGGATGATTATTTGCCGAAGACGTTTTCCACACGCGAATTGCTGGCGCGGCTGCGCGCCGTCATTCGCCGGTCGCAGATTTCCGCCGCGCAAAGCTCCACCGACATCGAAGAAATCACCGTCAACAGTTTGCACGTCAACGCTTCGGCGCGGCGCGCGACGCTCAACGGACAAACGCTGACGCTGACGCCGGTCGAATTCGATCTGCTGTTTTGTCTGGCGCGCGCGGCGGATCGTGTGCTCAGCCGCGATCAGTTGCTGGACGAAATCAGCGGCAGAAATTACGAAGTCTTCGACCGTTCGATTGATGTTCACATTTCTTCGCTGCGCCGAAAACTGGGCGACGACCCGAAAACTCCGCGCTTCATCAAAACTGTTCGCTCAGCCGGGTACATGCTGATTCGTCACGCGGAGGGCGAAACATGAAGCTCAAACTCTCGCTGTTTGCCAAAATCATGCTCTGGTTCTTTTTGAATCTGGCGATCATCGGCGGAGTGTTGTTCGTGTTGTTCAACCTCCAATTTCAATTGGATCCGAATTCGCCGCTGTCGGGCGCAAGCGGTGACCGCATCGAAAACATCGCGCGCGCCATCACCGAAGAAATGCGCGATCAATCGCAACCGGAACGCGAAGCCACGTTGCAGCGATATTCCGAACTGTATCGGCTGGAGTTTTCGCTTTACACCAGCGAAGGCGAAAAAGTCGCCGGTCGCGCGCCGCTGGCTCCGCCGCCGGTCATTGAAATGATTCGGCGACGTCCGCCGGAAATTCGTCCGGGCGATGACCGCATGCCGCCGCGAAGACCGTTTCCGGTGACCACCCAAAAGACTTCGAACCCAACACGGTATTGGGCAATGGTGCGCGTTCCGATTTATGACCCCGGATTTCGCCAACCGATCAGAGGCGCCTTGTTGGCGTCGTCGGATTCCATCACCGGCAACGGCATCTTTTTCGATCCGAAACCCTGGCTGGCGATTGCGGCGGTCGTTTTCGGCCTTTCCTTGTTGCTGTGGTTTCCGTTTGTTCGCAGTTTGACGCGCACCATCAAACAACTGACTGCCGCAACGGAAAAGATCGCCGATGAAAACTTTGACGTGCGCGTGGATGAACTGCGCGGCGACGAACTTGGCCGATTGGGCAAAGCCATCAATCATTTGGCGGACAGGCTTGGCGGATTTGTCACCGGACAAAAGCGTTTTCTGGGCGACATTTCGCACGAACTGAATTCGCCGTTGGCGCGCATGCAATTTGCTCTGAGCATTTTGGAAGAACGCACCAATCAGGCCGAACAAAAATACGTCGCCGATGTGCAGGAAGAAGTGCAGTTGATGACCCAACTGGTGGCGGAGTTATTGGCTTACGCACGCGCGGGTTTGAAAACGTCGGCGATCCGGCTTCACGAAGTGCGGTTGTTGCCGTTGGTGGAACACGTCGTTGCGCGCGAAGCCAATGGTTTTAACGTCAAAATCAAAATGCCTGAAACTCTGGAAGTAATGGCGCAACCGGAATTGCTGTCGCGCGCGCTGGCCAATGTCATTCGCAACGCGATTCGTTACGCCGGAGCGTCCGGTCCCATCACGATTGCCGCGATTGAAACCGCAGCCAACGTTCGTTTGACCGTCACCGATTGCGGCGCAGGCGTCGCCGAAGATGAATTGCCGAAATTGTTCGATCCGTTTTATCGCCCCGAAACCGACCGCGCACGCGAAACCGGCGGCGCAGGATTGGGACTGGCCATTGTCAAAACCTGCATCGAAGCCTGCCAGGGACATGTTTCGGCTCGCAATTTGAACCCGGCAGGATTTGAAGTGAGCGTTATCTTGGTCGGTTGTAAAGATGGCAATTAGCAAACGCTGCTTCAGTGTTCGACAACATCTTGTTCTGTGTCACCATCGTTTTCTTTCAAGGGACGATAACGCCGTTTGCTTTGACGACCTTTTTGGAGCTTCGGCTCTGTCTTCCAAATAGCAACGGAGCCATCCATGTAAATTTTGGCCAGGAATGGGTAACGCGTTTCTTCGACCATTCGCAACATTTGCGGCAATGCATCTGTCAGCATCTTTGATTGCTCTGCAGCCGACAATCCCCCTCGTGTTAGAACAAAAGCTTTTACTTTGGCTTCAAGCAATGCTTCAAGTTCAAGGGCACGACGACCAATAGCTTTATCTCCCATCAGGACAACCCATTTTTTCTCTCCAACCACGGCCAGCCACTCAACGTCTTCTGTGTCGTGCCTGAACCGCGTCCAATGTGGTTCGACTTTCGCGCCAGTCTTGCGAAGAGCTTCAATCACCACATTTCCACACAGAGAACGATCAAGAAAGAAGATGGTTCTTTTAAGCTGCCTTTTGAAGTCCGCGTTCGTATTGGATCGCTTTTTCGATTTCCGACGTCTCGCACCCATAATCTTTTGCCAGTTCGACAATGCTTTCTCCGGCTTTATGCCGATCTTCTATCACTGCCGTTGGAACGCCAACGCCAACTAAAACCGGTTTGCCAAATGAAATTCTGGGGTCAATCAATATAACTTTTGGCTCGTTTTCCAGCGTTTTGGGATGACGATTCAGGTATGGATACAACCGCAACGCAGCGCCTTGGGGGTCGCGCTCGACTCGCGTCAAGTAGGCTTGAATGACATCCTTCATCACCAATTGACCTTGTCTGGTGGCATTTACCAGAAGCTCGCCTTCTTCGATTAACAGATCAACGCCTTTTAACTGGAACCAGTACTCAGCCAAAGGATGTTGGCTATTGGAACTTTGACGAAGATACATTACCGCGCGCCTGATATTGTCAAGCGGCACCTTGTGATGATAGCGAATGGCATCAAGCACGTGAGCCTCTATCAAATTTGTAAATGATAGCAGCGGTAATTTGTCATCTGGCAATTGGATGACCGGCTCGGATTTTCTTTTGCTATGGTTGGTTTTGTATTGTCGCCCTCGAATCCAAGTGCGAAGCGTTTCTATCGGAATTTGCAGGCAATGCGAAGCCTCGGTAAAACTATAAGTCGGTATGTCTCGCGGGTCGCGTCCCCGGTAAATATCAATACGTTTACTTGCTTTAGCCATAAGCCACCTGTTTATTTTGAGGTTTAGCAAACACAGAAACCCATTCGCCGAGTAGAATTCTGACGTTATTCTGTGAAAATAGAAAGTGAATCTACAGACTAATCAATTCATATCAGTTCGATAATCGTCGCCGTTCCCATGCCTGCGCCGACGCACAAGGTCGCCAAGCCTGTGGCCGCGCCTCGGCGTTCCATTTCGTCCAGCAACGTTCCCAGAATCATCGCGCCCGTCGCGCCCAGCGGATGTCCCATCGCGATGGCTCCGCCGTTGACGTTGATTTTGTCGTGCGGAATGTCCAGCGCCTGCATGTAGCGCAACACCACGGCGGCAAAGGCTTCGTTGAGTTCGTACAGGTCAATGTCGTTGACCGACATTCCGGCTCGTTTCAGAGCCTTTTCGCTGGCCGGAGCCGGGCCGGTCAACATGATCGTCGGTTCCGATCCAATCGAAGCAAAGGCGCGAATACGTGCGCGCGGTTTCAACCCCAACTTTTCGCCGATGGCTTTGCTGCCGACCAGCACGGCGGCGGCTCCGTCCACGATGCCGCTGGAATTGCCCGCGTGATGAACGTGGTTGATGCGTTCGACTTCGGGATAGCGTTGAATGGCGACGGCGTCGAAACCGGCCTGTTCGCCGGGCACGGTGAAGGCCGGGTTGAGCTTGGCCAGATCGTCCATCGTCGTTTCCGGTCGCATGTATTCGTCGTGAGCCAACACCGTCAGACCGATTTGATCCGTCACCGGCACGATGGAGTTGTTGAACCAGCCGTTGTCCCAGGCGTGTTTGGCGCGGCGTTGGCTTTCGACGGCGTACGCGTCCACGTCTTCGCGCGAAAAGCCGTATTTGGTGGCCATCAAATCGGCGCTGATGCCTTGCGGAACGAAATACATCTTCGAAGCGATTTCGGGATCCATGACCATCGCGCCGCCGTCGGCTCCCATCGGCACGCGCGACATGCTTTCGACGCCGCCGCCGATGGCTAGATCGGATTGCCCCGACATGACTTGCGCCGCAGCGGTGTTGACGGCTTCCAGCCCCGAAGCGCAAAACCGGTTGAGTTGTTTCCCCGGCACGGTTTCGGCGTAATCGGCATTCAGCGCGGCTACGCGAGCAATGTCGGAACCCTGTTCGCCGACCGGCATGACGCATCCCAACACCACGTCGTCCAGATAAGCCGTGTCCAGTTCGTTGCGGTCGCGGATGGCTTTCAACACCTGCGTCGCCAATTCGATGGGGCGGATTTCGTGCAAACTGCCGTTGCTGCGTCCTCGCCCGCGCGGCGTGCGGACGGCGTCATAAATGTATGCTTCGGTCATAACGTTGTTCCCTTCTTGAGCGTGAATGAATGGAATTTGTCGAGACGGTTTTATACGCGAGATCGCAGAGGCGGGCAATGCCGAACCCAGCCCGCGAAGCGCGGCGACAGCATATAGCCCAGGGTGGAGCGCGTTGCGCGCGGAACCCTGGGGGGAACAAGAGACATTGAACGCCAAGCCCGCGAAGCGCGGCGACAGCCATCATTGAGCGTCGAGATCGTTGAAAACCAACGAATTGCTGCCGCCTGCTCCGCAGGCTGGTTGATTTCAATGGACGGTTTTCTGGGGTTACGGCTTACGCCTTCACCCCAGGCTTTATGCTCGCCGCCCGCGTTCGCGGGCTGATGGCAAATAACGATTTAGGCAATAACATCGGAAGCGACCCAGCCAGAACAGAACGCGGTGACGAAGCACCGCACTCTAAAATTGGAGCGCCTGACGGCGCTCAGGGGGTGCCTTCGGCGTTTGGGGAGCGCCTGCGGCGCTGTGGGGACTCGCGCTAACGCGCGTGCGCTCTCGCGCACCGTCCCCGACAGAGGTCAGAAGAGAAGGGGGATGCGCCGCAACCACCCGAAAACCGAGATTGTTTCGACGGCTGGCGGGATCATCGTTGAGACGATAGTCAGCGCGCGCAGCCATCGGAAAGTCGTCCCACGAGCCGCCACGAGTGACGCGATTGTTTGCCTTCCGAAGATTTTCCTTTCGAGCGTCAATCTGTGGCCTTTGGTAATCGCTCAAACACCATTCCCAAACATTTCCGCTCATTTCTTCCACACCATATGACGACGCGCAATTTGGGAAGATACCGACAGCGCAGGTCTGTCGTATGTAACTTACATGCTTGAGAGTATTGCCCTTATTCGCATCATAACCATTGCCCCAAGGATATTGCTTTCCATCCGTGCCGCGCGCCGCCTTTTCCCATTCAAACTCCGTCGGCAATCGCACGGCCCATTCCGCCACTTTCTTCAAGTTGTAAATTGTCCCCCATCGCCACGATAGCCAACGGCAAAACGCCATTGCCTGATACCAACTAACACTTTCGCGCGGATGGTTGCTGAATTTGAAATACTGCTCATCCACTGGCCGTTCGTTTTCGTCATCCGTTAATCCGGCAAACCAACGCGCATTGGAGATGCCTTCTTGATCGTCTACGAAAGTTTGAAATTGTGTGTAAGTTACTGGAAACTGGCTAATGTAAAACTCCGGTAGCCAGAGTTTTTGCTGTTTATTGCCCACTTTGCTTTCATCGCCGTATTGAAACTCGCCTTCGGGAATCCTGATCCATTCAATGTCCGGTAGCGTCACGCCGTTGATTTCAACAACGCCGACGCCTTTGCGATTGTCCCAATCGGCAATTGCCAATGCGCGCCCAACCGCTGCCCGGGATAGCGGATTGGGATCATCTTTCAAATCGGTCAGCCTGTATATCCATTCGGTTCGCAACCGTTCACGTGTGGCGTTGGCCAACGCGGCTCCGCTGCGAACCACGCATTGAGCCGCGACTTCGGGATTGGCTTCGGCAATCCATTCCACCACGCGGCTGCAATCGTCGCTGTACAAACCGGCCAGCAAAATCGCCGCTTCTTCCCAGTTGGTGCGCTCCCACCAGCGATCCGGCGGCCAGATGTCGGCGGCTTTCAACCGTCCGGCGCGAATTTCGCCATCCATAAACTTGGCGGCAAAGTATTCCTGCAACAGTTGATGCGTGAACCGCACCTGTTCGCCCATGCTGAGAATGCTGGCGCTGCCCGCCAGATAGAGCAGTCGTTCGCCCAGAATTGCTGCGACATCTTGACGAGGCAAGACCGTCAGCGCGTTCCCGGCATCGGCTTCGTCATCTTCAAAATCATCGCTCTCCGTTTCGTCTTCAATCGCCCGGCGACTCTGCATTTCGTAAGCGACTTTGGCCAATCCATCGGTCAGCGGCGTTTGTTCTTCGGCGGGAATGCGTTCGCGTTTCAACAGCGTTTGCACAAACAGTTCAAACAGCCCGCCGCGATTTTCGGGCAGCGTTCCCTGTTCGGCATAAACGCTGGTCAGCATCAGCAGCATGTACGGATTGCGAGCCAACTCCATCATCGAATGTTTGCCGCGCACTTTTTCCCGCCAGATGCGGTCTTGTTCGCCGGTGGTGACGCCGTAAACATCCGGCTTTTCTTTGGGAATGTCGGGCGAGTTCCAGAACAGGTCGAAACTGGCTCCGGCGTTTTGCCAGATTGGCCAGAGTTTTTTGACTTCGTCGCCGCCCGCGATGCGCCAAAACAAGTTTTCGCCTTCGGTTTCGCCCAGATACCGCCCGGCAAATTCCCGGATGCGAATGGGATCGAGCGGCGTGATGTTGATGCGGTCGAATTCCAGATCAATCGTGTAATCCAGTTCGCGGCAGGAAACCACGGCCAGCAGTTTCGGGTGCTGTTCGATGAATTGCTGGACTTCGGCATATTTGGTTTTGTGCTGGCTGGCGGGCAATTCGTTCAATCCGTCCAGCAACAGCGCGGCGCGCTTTTCCTGCAACAACGTGTCCAGATGCTCGCCCAAATCGCCCAACTGCGAAGCGATGAATTCCGGCAACGGCTGTTCGGCATCCGTCCATCGCCCCAACCGAATCAACAACGGAATCGGCGCCTGCTTGTCTTTCAACGCGGCATCCACCAGTTCCGCCGCCAGCTTCCAGATCGTCGTCGTTTTACCGCCGCCCGGTTCGCCCAGCAAAACGGCTCGACGAAGTTTCAGAATTTCTTCGACGGCGTTTTCAAACCGGCGACGTTCTTGTTCGACTTGCCGCCCTTTGCTCATCGGCAGCAATTCAAACACGGCGCGCATTTCCACCGGCTGCACCTTTCGCTCCGAAGCGCCCGCCATCGGCGTGTACTTGTCGCTATTAATCAGTTCTTCCAGCATCAAACGATCCAGATAAACCATTTCCGCGGCGCGCGCCTTGTCTCTGTAAGCCTCACCATCATCTGCTGGATTTTGTGAAAAGTTAGAAGGCGGAGGCGGCAACCATTTCAGCAAAACCGTCAATGCATGGTCATGATCGCTGTTGAACACCAACACTCCCTGATAATCAACAAGCGGAAAGTAATCGTCCATCACATCGTCCAAAACCCAGGGAACGATCCGTTTGTTTTTCTTCTGCGCCCAGACGATTTCCTTGCGAACAAACTGGCTATGCAAGGTATTTGATGTCATGACCGGCACTACGACATAGGAAGCTGCGATCCCCTCGGCAATGGCCATCATCCAATCTTCACCGCCGGGGATGCTTTCTCTGTCAATCCAGCAATTAAGTCCTGCGGCAGTTAGATCAGTAACCAATCGGTCAACGTGTTCCTTGTCGTCGCGGCAGTAGCTGATGAACACCGACGGGCGGTCTTCCGGGCGAGTGGCGGAATGGGATTGCTGCGCGGTTCTGGTCATCGGCAATTCGGAACGTGGCCAATGGTTGAAGCTGGCCGTTTTTCTGCGTTGGTGAAGGTTTGAGCGAAAACTTCGCGCTCTGGAGGCCGGGCGCGAATCTACCGCGAGCGGGTGAGCATTGGCAAGGTTTTCAGTTCCCGGCCCTGGCAGAGGCGATTTTTTGCCCACCTGACTGTGGGAGTTTGCTCAATCGCTGGTGATTTCTCACCGCGTCCTCTGCGCCAACACATTGCAAACCAACGGGTTTTGCCGCGCTCAGGTGCGGCATATCGGTTGCGGTGAAGTTCAGGACTTCCCCCTTGCTCCGCCGCAAGTGAATTCGCCGAGACTGATATGCTGATGAACGCCGACAATCCGCCTGTGCCAATTCGCTCGGCATCGAGCGATGCCGAACTACGTGAGGCTGTCTTTCGCGTGCGGGGCATTTCCAAGGTCTACCACATGGGCGATGTCGAAGTGCATGCGTTGCGCGCGGTAGACCTGGATTTATATCGCGGCGAATTCATCGTGATTCTGGGGCCTTCGGGCGGCGGCAAATCTACG
>JAEUQP010000781.1 GCA_016789645.1 Acidobacteriota bacterium
GATTTATCTTTTGCGACTGGACAGAGTCGTTGGGTTGTTTGTGGATGACGGCTGGTATGTCTTGCTCGCCAAATCCCTGGCGACCGGACAAGGGTATTCGCTCATCAATTCGCCGAGTTCGGGAATTTTGCCGCTGTATCCACCTGCCTTTCCGTTTTTGTTGTCGTTGGTCTATCGCCTGTCGCCGAACTTTCCCGACAACGTGTGGTTGCTGAAATCGGTTTCAGTGGTGGCAATGATGGCAGTTGGAATCATCGGATACCGGTATTTCGTGAAAGAGCGCAATCTGCCGCCGCTGCTTGCGCTGGCTATTTGCCTGGCTGCCGTGCTCAGCCCGCCGCTGGTGTTCATGGCGACTTCGACCGTTATGTCGGAATGCGTCTTTGCGCTGATCTTTTTGGCGACGGTGGTAGTGATGGAAAAATGCCGTCGCGCGGAAACAACTGCGGCGCAACTGAAACTGGCTGCCGTTGGCGGAGTTCTGGCGTCCATCGCATTTCTGACTCGTTCCATTGCCATCAGTGTGATTGCCGCCGGGTTTTTATATTTGCTCAAAGCCCGCTTGCTGAAACCTGCGATCCTGTTTGCAGTGATTGTTGCCGCGTTGTGCAGCCCCTGGGTGATTTACACGCGGCTATACGCGCCCACTCCGGCGCAACAAACCGAACAAGGCGGACACATTGTGTTGCCTTACACGCAACAGTTCTGGCAAAAACGCGCCGGGTTTGGATTTTCAGGAACCATCACCACCGCTGAATTGCCGGAACGCGTCTTCAACAACTTCGTCGAAGTCACAGGCAGAGACATTGGCCGCATCATTGTCACGCCCATTTTTGAAGCCTTGCGCGATCCGTATCAGGAAGCGCAAAAGATGAGCGTCAAACAGGGCGGCAGAGGCGATACCTGGAACCTGTCGTTTGTGTTGAGCTTGTTTGCCGCCATCGGGTTGATTGCCGTGGCGCGTGAACGAATGACGATGGCGGAATTTGCCGTCCCACTTTCGCTGATGGTGACGTTTTTGTGGCCGTGGGAAACCTTCCGGTTCGTTTTGCCGCTGATTCCGTTTGTTATCTTTTACTTCCTGATGGGCGTTCGCGCGCTGATTCAACTCGTTCAAAAATCATCGAGCGCGGCAACGAAATGGAAAATCGCTCTGGCAGTGGGCGCGCTGATCTTTGTCGTGAACCTGTATGGCAACGTCAGCTACATTCTAAAAATGAACGACATGCTGGATCGTCCGCAATGGTTGCAAACTTATGACGAAGCGGAAGCCATGTTGAAATGGGTCAAGGAGAACGTGCCGCAAACTGATGCGGTTGCCTCACTCAATCCGCCGCTGGTGTATTTGTTGACCGACCGCAAAACCATTGCTTCGGATGATCCGCCCAAAAACTGGGAAAACTGGAAACGGCTGGGAGTGCGGTATCTGGTGAATGCTTCTGTGTACGCTGAGCCGCCCGATCCGGCAGAGCAGAAGTTCAAGGTGGTGTATCGCGCGCGCGGCAGAGTCAATTTCCGCGTTGTTGATCTGGGGCCAGTGGGAACACGCCCAAACTGGTAGTTGAGAAAATCTATCAAAACAGGATCACCAAGATTTTTTCAGGATTGTCAGGATATGGAATTACCTCTGATAACCGTCATCGAATAATCTTGTCCATCTTGAAAAAAATCCTGGAAATCCTGTTTGAAACGTTTTCTGCCTTGGCGCGACTGTCATTTGAGTAAAGGTTATGCGAACGAAAAATCAACCCTCTAAAACCAAACCGGAAGAAGCACTGGCAGCCAGCCAAGCTAAGCCGGAATCAC
>JAEUQP010000789.1 GCA_016789645.1 Acidobacteriota bacterium
AGGAATTTGGTGATTTCGTCCGAAAGGCTCAGCTTGCCTTGTTCCATCAACATCAGAATCGAAACCGCCGTGAACTGTTTGGTGATCGAACCGATGCGAAAAATCATATCCGGTTCGATGGCCACGCCGAGTTCCATATTCGCCATTCCATAGCCTTTGCGAAAGACGACCTGTCCGTCTTTGACAGCAATGACCGCCGCGCCGGGTTCATTTGGTTTGAAGACCTTTTCCATTTCCTCATTGATCTTGGAGGTCAGATCGTTGGCCGGAGCTTGCGCTGCGGCTTGGACTGCCAATGCAAGGAGGAAAAGGATGGCAATGAAGTAGTTTGAAAAAAGTCGTTTCATTGGTTTCTCCGATTTTTTAGTGAGCGTAAGGTTGGCCTGGCCAGCGCAATAACTGGTCAGTGGATAGAGTGTGAACTTGGGCGGGATTGGTCGCTCAAGTTTGGTTTCAAGCACACGGTTGATCGTCATTGAGCAACCAATTTGTGTTGTTGAATCCAGGTTTTCCCACTTCGCACGAAAATCTGAACCACTCCCTCACCATTGTTCATCCCCGGCGATCCGATCAGAACGATGTCACCGTTAATGGCGAAAGAGTTGGCAACGCTATCTTTGGCGGGGAGTCTTTTTTGTAGTGTCCATTTGCCGCCATTCCGCGTGAATATGTAAATCAGACTGTCAGGTTTCAAAATCACTGCCGTGTTACCACTCAACGCAACAGCACCCGCGAATGTAAACGTGCCATCGGGAGCAGTGAGCTTTTGTTGCAGTTGCCAGGTTTTGTCTTTCCGCGCAAATACGTATGCCGCGCTTTGGAAAGTTTTCAACGGCGGGATGGGGGCAGGAGCGCCAACGACCAATGTATCGGGACCCAATGCCACAGACATCCCAAAATACAGTCCAAGTTCAGGTTCGCTGGAAACGATTTTCTGTTCCTCAGTCCAACTGGCCCCATTGCGCGCAAAGATGTAAACCGTGCCTTCTCCATGTGCTCCATGGCTGCTGAATGCTGCACGGTCGTCATTGATGGCTACACTCCCCAGCACTTCGGCATCGCCGAGAGAGAGTTTCTGCTGCAATCTCCAAACCGTTCCACTTCGTTCGAAGACATAAACCCCTGACCTGCGTTTGCGGTCGTTTGAAATCCCGGCAAGGAAAATGTTTTTCTCAATGGCCAGGTCATTTCCAAAAAAATCTCCTTTTTCACCATCGCTCAGCTCAATCTTTTGTTGTTGTGTCCAATTCGATCCGTTCCGAACAAACACATAAACTGCTCCGGTTTTCTCGTTTCTTTCCGGCGCTCCGATGATTGCAGTATCGCCGCTGATAGCGAGCGTGTTTCCGAACCCATCCTGGGACGATCCATCTTTAGCCTCGAGTTTCTGCTGCTGAATCCAGGTTGCTCCGTTCCGGTAATACACGTAAACGACGCCTTTATTGACCGATTCGACTGCCCCTATGATGGCCGTGTTCCCACTGACAGCTAAGGACTTTCCGAATTCTCTACCAAGGGCTGGAGTTTGTGCAGTTGCTTTCGCTGTCAGCGCAACGAACAGAACAACAAGTGCGAGATAGATCGAGAATCGTTGTTTCATTGTTCTCTCCACTGCCAGGTGGATTCGATGCTAAATCAGAACCAAAGACATTGAGACACTTTTTTTAACAGGATGAGCAAGATTTACGGCAGGATTTACAGGAACATCAATTACAGCAAGACATCTGCCAAATTTGACTCTTGTTCATCCTGAAAAAGTCCTGTCAATCCTGTTTCAAGGTTTTCTGCTCTGATTTAGAACACCGGATCGCTCAGAGTTGCCAGCACTGCCGCCGACGCTTTTTCAACATCGGCGTGCAGCGAATTGCCATGCGCGTCCATCGTGACGATTGCCGGAAAATCGGTCACGCGCAGATGCCACATGGCTTCGGGAATGCCGAATTCCAGCAGGTTAACGTCCAGCACTTCGTTGATGGATTTGGCGTAATACTGTGCCGCTCCGCCGATGGCGTTCAGGTAAACCGCGCCGTGTTCTTTCATTGCCGCCAGAGTTTTCGCTCCCATGCCGCCTTTGCCGATGACGGCGCGCACGCCGTAACGTTTGATGATTTCGCCTTGATACGGCTCTTCGCGGATGCTGGTGGTCGGGCCAGCGGCTTTGATGATGTACTTGTCACCGTCTTTCAGCACGACCGGGCCGCAGTGGTACAACACCTGACCTTGCAAGCTGACCGGCGGATCATTTTTCATCAGATAAGCGTGAACCGCGTCGCGGCCTGTGAACATTTCGCCGCTGACCAATACGACATCGCCGACTTTGAGTTCGCGGATTTGTTCGTCGGTGATCGGCGCACGCAGAACTTTCTCTTTTCCAGTCATAACGAAACCGCCACCTTGAGTCATTTTGATGTCCGCTTGTTTTTCGTCCCGATACAGCCAACGTTTGATTTCGCCCGTGTTGGCATCCAGCACGACGCCCAACCGACGAAATGCCCAGCAGTCATACGCCACGGAAACAAAGAAGCTGGCGGGCAGACGGTTCAGCACGCCGATCTTGCAACCGATCAACGTCACTCCGCCGCCGAAGCCCATCGTGCCAATGCCAAGCGTGTTTGAAGTCTGCACGATGTAATCTTCCAGCTTGGCCAGTTCAGGAGTTTCGTTGGTGTCGTCCAGCAAACGGAAGAGCTGTTCTTTGGCTTTGACGTACCCTTGCGCGCGGTCGCCGCCGATGCAAACGCCAATGGCTCCGGCGCTGCACCCTTGTCCTTGCGCCTGCCAGACGGCGTGCAACAAACATTTGCGAACACCATCCAGATCACGTCCGGCTTTGCCCAGATGCGGAATTTCCATCGGCAACGAATACTGAATGTTTTTGTTTTCG
This sequence comes from Acidobacteriota bacterium, assembly GCA_016789645.1. Lineage (GTDB taxonomy): Bacteria > Acidobacteriota > Blastocatellia > RBC074 > RBC074 > RBC074. Next base: position 2,885 of record JAEUQP010000789.1, read on the forward strand.
CAGCCGCCGCCTTTCAAAATCAGTTTCACTTCGATTTCGTCGTTTTCCCATTGCTCGAAATGCATGGTCGGCGTGCCCGGCCCCAGGTTGTCGCTGGCGTTGACGCCGGTCAACGAATCCACGGAATTCGTTCGCAACTTGCCGCGTTTGGTGGCTTCGGCGACGGCTTCGCGGATTTGCTGTTTCATCACAATCTGGTTCGCGCCGACCGGAGTTTTGATTTCAAACGTCGGCCAACCGGTGTCCTGGCAAATTGGCCCTTCGTTGTCGCAAGCCATGTCAATGTTGGTGGCAATGACGTTCAAAGCTTGCAGCGAACGTCCGCCTTGCTCTTCGCCCATTGCGCGAGCCATCGCCCGGCGAACATCAGGCGGCAAATTGGTTGAAGTCTGCGTGATGAGTTGCAGCATGCTGTCCCGAAATGCGTTCATGATTTTCTTCCTCTGAGTTGAAATGAAGTTTAGAAATGCGGGCGTAATTTAGCATAAGGCTTCCAGTGTCGGCGAAAGCTTTCAGTTGTCGGATCGGTGTGAGGTGCGAGGCGGCAGGTTTCGGGCATTTGGCCGGCTTTCGCGTCAGGCACAATGCTTGCTGAATCTTTGCCGACGGAATTTCGTGTGACAGAATCTGCGCCCAATGACTTCAAGCTCTGTGATCAGACCCAAACAATCCAATTGGAAATCGAAGCTGGCCATTGCGCTGGTGTTGGTCGCGCTGACTTCAGTTGCGGTGTTGCCGTTTTTCGTCATCGGCGAAGATCAAAAGATCGGATGCTGTGGTGGAGCGATGCCGGTGACGCACGATTCGTGGATGCACTACAACCAGATGAATGCGTTTTGGCGCAGCCTGGTTTGGGGAATTGTCTATCCGCGCTGGGATGAACACACGCACGGTTACGGAGCGCCGACCACCAGCTTTTATCCTCCGGGGGTGTATTACCTGACCTCAGCTGTTTATTTTGTCACACGCGATTGGCTGAGCACGTGGGTGGGGTTTTACTGGCTGACGATGCTGGCTTCGGCAGCGGCGATTTGGATTTATGCGCGGCAATCGCTTTCGCGCGGAGCTTCCTTGCTGGCGGCGGCGGTTTACGTTTTCGCGCCGTATCACTTGTTGAACCAGTATCAGCGTGGAGCGATTTCGGAATTCACCAGCTTCATCTGGATTCCACTGTGTTTGTTGTTTGCCGAAAGATTGTTAGCAGGAAGAGAGGTTCACCGCAGAGGCGCAGAGAACGCAGAGGAAGCGCAGAGGAATAATTCAAGCTGGATGAGTTTTGCCGGATTGGCCGCCAGCTTCGGCCCATTTTTGTGGACGCATCCGCCAACGGCATATCAGTTCTTACTGGTGTTTGGTGTGTGCCTGTTGATTCCGGCAATCAAAGCAAGAAAGTGGCGCGAGTTGGGTTTAATCGCTGTCGCGCTGGTCTTCGGTTCGTTGCTGGCGGCGGCGTATTTTTATCCGGCGATTTTCGAACAGGGCTTGGTCAACAGCGATGACGTCGAGCGGGTTTGGCCATATCACGCCAGCTATGTGTTTGATTACGCGCAAACGGTTTATGACCGCATCAACAATCCGTTTTTCGTCCGGCTGGATCGTATCTGGGCATTCAACCTGACAGCGGTCGTCGTTGGTTCGACTGTCGCGCTGAGTTTCAAAGAGCGGCGCACTCGCGTTTGGTTGTGGATTGCGGTTGGATTGCTGGCCAGTTTTTTAATGACGAAGTTTTCTGCGCCGTTTGGCCGATGGATTCCCAAAATTGAAATCGGCGTCTATTCGTGGCGAATGCTGACGCTGACCAGTTTGGCAATGGCGATGCTGACTGGAGTGAGTTGGGATTTCGGATTGCGGAGCTTGGATTGGCGGCGATGGGTGTCGGTCATCGTTTTGATCAGCACGATGGCGATGAGCGGATATTACGTCGCGTGGCCGATGTGGCGCGCGCAATCCTTCGAGCCGAATTACGAGCATTACAATTACGCCACCTTGCCGCGCGGAGCTTCGCGCGACAACCCGCCGATGGAATCAGTGCAGCTTGCGGCTGGCAAGGGTTCAATCATCCAAGAATGGTGGACTCCGGAATTCCGCCAGCTTCGTGTCAGTTTGAACGAAGCCGATCAACTCCAATTTCGCACGCGGAACTTTGCCGGATGGACGGCGACGATTGACGGCCAGCTTGCGCCGATTCGCGAAGGCGCAGTCAAAAACATTCTGGTGGATGTGCCAGCGGGCGAACATCGAATCATTCTGGAATATCGTTCGACGCCCATTCGCCGTTTTGGCAATTGGGCGACGATTCTTTCAATGGCATTGTTACTTTCAATCATCATTTTCAAAGGGAGAAATTCATGAGCCAGGTCATCTCTAGCCCCAACAAAACTGAAACCGGCAATCCGTCTTCGTTCACA
>JAEUQP010000805.1 GCA_016789645.1 Acidobacteriota bacterium
CAGGTCAAAGCCGCACAAGAAACTCTGACGCGCGCCAAGGTGCGGTACGAATACGGATTGACGACCATTGTCGAAGTCGCCGACGCGCAACGGTTAGTGGCTCAGGCGGAAATCGAATCGGCGGTGGCCAGGCTGGCCGTCTGGCGAGCGATGCTGGCAGCAGCAAAGTTGCAGGGCGATTTGACTGCTTTTCTAAAACTGGCGGCAAACAGTCGCTGACGTTTGCGAAGAAATCCCAATCTGTATTTTTTAGGAGGCTGTTGATGAAAACATCTGTTGATCGGCGAGCCGTTGATTTGTCGGCGTATCCCGATTTGGTCGTGATCTATTTGGGAATGCGCGTCAATTCATTGCGCGGGTTGCTGACCGTCGCGCGGTTTGGGCCGATGATTCAAAAAGCGGTGGAGGAACAACCTGACGGGTTGTTGGCGCATGAGCAAATCCTGTACGGCCTGTTTCCTCCGCATGTTGGCATGCGTCAGTACTGGCGGGATTTCGACGCTCTGGAAACCTGGTCGCGTCAGTTGCCTCACCAAACCTGGTGGCAGGAATTTTTGCGTGATTCCGGCGGCACAGGATTCTGGCACGAAACCTATTTTATGCGCGGCGGCATGGAAGCGATTTTCGATGACATGAAAATCCCGCTCGGTTTCACGCAATTTGCCGAGCCGCAACCGGCACGCGGCCCCATGTTTTCGTCTCGCAAACGGTTGATGAAAGAAGAATCGCGCACCGCATCTGTCATCAGCGAAGAAGAGTTGTACCGGTAAATGTCAAAACTATGTGGTTGATTAACACGGCGCTCCGTCGCCCGTTCACAATTCTGGTTCTGGTCATCGGTATTGCGCTGGGGGCGGTGCTGGCCATCAAGCAGATGCCGGTGGATATTTTCCCGAATCTGAATCTGCCGGTGATTTATGTCGCGCAACCTTACGGCGGCATGGATCCGGCGCAGATGGAAAGTTTTCTCGTTTCCTATTACGAGTACCACTTTCTGTATGTCGCCGGGATCGAACACGTCGAATCGCGTTCGATTCAAAATGTAGGACTGGTCAAGCTCTTCTTTCATCCCGGCACCGATATGAGTCAGGCGCTGGCGCAGGTCATCGCGTATGTCGAACGCTCCAAGGGCTTCATGCCGCCGGGAACCGTCAACCCATTTGTCATGCGATTTGACGCCGGCAGCGTGCCCGTTGGGCAATTGGTGTTTTCCAGCGAAACGCGCGGCGTCGCGGAAATTGCCGACCTGGCGTTGTTCCGTGTGCGTCCGCAGTTTTCGACGCTGCCAGGAGTCAGCGCGCCGCCGCCGTTTGGCGGCAACCAGCGCACGGTCATCATTCGCGCGGAGCCGGAAAAGTTGCGCGCGTTTGCGATGTCGCCCGAAGAAGTCGCCAAAGCCATTGCCGCCAACAATGCCATTTTGCCTTCGGGCAATGTTCGCACGGGCGATTTGAACCGCATCGCGCCGATGAACGGCGTCGTGCGCGACATTCAGGAACTGGCCGACGTGCCGATTCGCAACGGAGCCGGGACGAACGTGTATGTCCGCGACATTGGCCGCGTCGAAAACGGCAGCGACATTCTGACCGGGTACGGATTGGTCAACGGACGGCGAACCGTGTACATCCCGGTCACCAAACGTTCGGATGCTTCGACGGTGGACGTGGTCAACAATGTCAAAGCCGCGTTGCCGCGCTTTCAGTCGCTGATTCCCGAAGACATTCAGGTCAGTTTTGAGTTCGATCAATCCACCATTGTCAAAAATTCGATTCGCGGTTTGATCTTCGAAGGTCTGCTCGGCGCTGTGCTGACGGGGGTGATGGTGTTGCTGTTCCTGAGAAGTTTTCGCAGCGCTTTGATCGTTGTTATCACCATTCCGTTTTCCTTGTTGGCCGGAGTCGTTGGTTTGTGGCTGACGGGGCAAACGATCAATGTCATGACGTTGGGTGGATTGGCTCTGGCCGTAGGCATTCTGGTGGACGAGGCGACCGTCGAAATCGAAAACGTCAACACGCACCTTTCGCGCGGGGAATCGCCGCGCCAAGCCGCATTCAATGCCGCTCGGCAAACCATCGCGCCGCGCTTTCTTTCCATGCTGTCAGTGCTGGCGGTGTTCGTGCCTTCGTTTTTCATGACCGGCGTGGCCAAGTCGCTCTTCATTCCTCTGACGTTGTCGGTCGGCTTTGCGATGCTGGCGTCGTATCTGTTGTCGAGCACGTTGGTTCCTGTGTTGGCGGCTTGGTTGTTACGTGCTCGGACGGGCGCTGGGAGCGGTAGCGACCGGGTTTCAACTGAAGAAAATTTTCACCGTTGGCAGGAACGTTATCAAACCTTTCTTTCCGGCTTGATGAAGTTTCGCTGGCCGATTTTCGCTGCGTATTTGGTTATCGCCTTTGGAATCATCTTTCTAGTTGGCGGCAGATTGGGCACGGACGTGTTTCCAAACGTGGACACAGGGATGTTCCAGCTTCGATTGCGCGCCCCGGTTGGCACGCGCGTCGAACGAACGGAAGTCGTCGCGCTGAAAGCGTTGGACGCCATCAAGGCCGAAACCGGCGACCAGGTGGACATCTCGCTGGGATATGTCGGCACGCAACCCGCCAGCTATCCGATCAACACGATTCATTTGTGGATGAGCGGTTCGCACGAAGCCGTCATGACCATTGCGCTGAAATCCGGCTCCGGTATTCGCGTCGAAGAGTTGAAAGAACGGTTGCGAAAGAAACTGCCCGAAGTCATTCCCGGCACGCAACTGTCATTTGAAGCGGGCGATGTGGTGACCAGGGTCATGAACTTCGGAGCGCCGACGCCGATTGAAGTTGCCGTCAGCGGCCCAAATCTGCAAGCCAATCGCGGTTTCGCCGACAAACTGCTGGCCGAGATGAAAAAGATTTCGGCCTTGCGCGATCTGCAATTCGATCAAGCGCTGGATTATCCCACTGTGGACATCAAAGTGGATCGCAAACGCGCCGGTCAGTTGGGCGTGACGGTCGAACAAGTCGGGCGCAGTTTGGTTGCGGCGACTTCGTCCAGCCGATTCACGCAACCTGTGTATTGGCGCGATCCGGCCAGCGGCACGGCCTATCAGGTTCAAGTCGAAATTCCGCAAGCCCGCATGGCTTCCATCGAAGACGTGCAAAGTGTGCCGGTGAACACACCGGGTGGCGCACGCGCGTTGGCGGGCGATGTGGCCGAAATCAGTTATGGCACGACTGTCGGCCAGTACGATCGTTACAACCAGCAACGCATGGTGACGATCATTGGCAACATTGCCGGAAAAGATTTGGGCAGCATCAGTCGCGAAATAGACGCGGCCATCAAACGCGCTGGCGAAGTTCCACGCGGAGTTTCGGTCGCCGTTCGCGGTCAGGTTCCGCCGATGCAGCAAACTCTGGCAGGTTTGCAAACCGGATTGCTGCTGGCTGTGGCGGTGATCTTTTTGCTGCTGACGGCGAATTTTCAATCGTTACGCGTGGCGTTGGCGATTCTGGCGATGGTTCCGGCGGTGGTGGCGGGCGTGGCCATTGCGTTGTGGCTGACCGGCACGACGCTCAACGTGCAATCGTTTATGGGCGCGATTATGGCCATAGGTGTTTCGGTGGCGAACGCCATTTTGCTGATGACCTTTGCCGAAAAACGAAGGCTGGAAGGCGTTGAATCCCAGGCCGCCGCAACCGATGGAGCCAAAAGCCGTTTGCGGCCAATTCTGATGACCAGCTTTGCGATGATCGCCGGAATGATTCCGATGGCGCTGGCTCTGGGCGAAGGCGGCGATCAAACCGCGCCGCTTGGTCGCGCCGTGATTGGCGGATTGGCAGCTTCGACCGTCGCCGTCTTGGTCGTCTTGCCGTTGGTGTTTGCCATTGTTCAACGCAAAGCTTCGCGCATATCTGCTTCGCTGCACCCGGAAATTCTGACAAACAACGAATAAACGAACGATGAAAAGATTACTGCTTAACTCGGGAACGGTTTGGAAACAAAGCAACCATTTCACCGCAGAGGCGCAGAGTTCCGCAGAGGAAGCGCAGAGTGTTAATCAGTCTCTCTGCGCTACCTCTGCGTTCTTTGCACCTCTGCGGTTGAAAAAGCTTTTGATATTTTTATTTTCAATCTGCTCTTTGATTTTGTCTTTGGCTGCTTGCGGCGGAGCGCCGAAATCGCAATCGCAAACGTCGCCTTCGCCTGCGTCGCAAACGCCGACGGTCAATGTCGTTACGGTCGAATCGCACGAACTTAACCGCCAGTTGCGTTTGCCGGGCGAGTTGTTGCCGTTTGAAGACGTGGCGATTTACGCCAAGGTGCAAAGTTTCGTCGAACAGATCACGGTAGATCGCGGCTCGGTGGTCAAACGCGGGCAATTGTTGGCGCGGCTCAGAGCGCCGGAACTCGACGCGCAACGCAGCGAAGCCGAAGCGCGTGCCAGCGCCGTCAATTCGCAAAAAGTCGAAGCTCAAGCGCGCGCCGCTTCCATTCGCGCCCAGCGCGTCGAAGCCGAAGCCAAGCTTGCCGCCGAAGAAGCGACGTTCAAACGGTTGAAAGCCGCTTCGGCCACGCCCGGCGTTGTTGCAGGCAACGATGTCGAAATAGCCGAACGATCTGTCGAATCGGGACGGGCTCGCGTGCAAGCTCTGAATGAAACCGAACGCGCGGCACAGGCTCAAATCAAAACGTTGGATGAAAACGAACGTGCATTGAAAGAAGCCGCGCGCTCGGCATCGAACATCGAATCATATTTGCGCATCACCGCGCCATTCGACGGGGTCATCACCGAACGCAACGTGCATCCGGGCAGTTTGGCTTTGCCGACTGGAACGCCGATGTTGCGATTGCAACAAGTTTCGCGGTTGCGACTGGTGGTTGCCGTTCCCGAAACCGAAGTGGCGGGTGTGGCGGCAGGCGCAAAATTGAACTTCACATTGCCAGCGTTTCCTGGCGAAAGTTTCAGCGGAACGATCAGTCGCAATAGCCGTTCGCTGGACGCCAAAACGCGCACGATGCCAATTGAACTGGATGTGGCGAACGCTTCAGGAAAGTTGGCTCCGGGCATGTTTCCCGAAGTGCAATGGCCGACGCGACGACTTCAACCATCCTTGTTTGTCCCGCCTGCGGCGATTGCCACCACGACCGAACGCAGCTTTGTCATTCGCATTCGTGCCAACGGTTCTGAAAGCCTGACCGAGTGGGTAGACGTCAAACGCGGCGCTTCGATGAATCAAAAGGGCGTTGATCTGGTGGAGGTTTTTGGCGACCTGGCGGCTGGTGATACCATCGCGGCGCGCGGAACCGACGAGTTGCGCGCCGCGACCAAGGTTACTGTCAAACAGTCAAACAAATGAACGCCAATCGTTGAACATCGAAAATTCGTATTATGCCGTTAAACCTGACGCCCCGATTGCATGCAGGATTATCCAGCGAAGAAGCTCACCTGCGGTTACGTCAATTCGGCCCGAATTCGTTGCCGGAAAAACTGCCAAAGACGCTCTGGCAACGCTTCCTGCTTCAGTTCAAAAGCCCGCTGATTTACATCCTGCTTGCTGCGCTCGTTATTGACCTGACGATCTGGGTGATCGAAGGCGCGCAGAATTTTCCCGCCGAATCTGCTGCCATTGCATTCATTCTGCTGCTCAATGCCGTGCTGGGGGTGTATCAGGAAGGCAAAGCCGAAGCGGCATTGCAGCGGTTGAAAGCGCTGGCGGCGGCGCTGGTCTGGGTGATGCGCGACGGCAAGTTGGTGCATTTGCCCGCGACGGAGATGGTGCCCGGCGATGTCGCACGCGTCGAAGCTGGTGACCGTATTCCCGCTGACGGTTTGTTACGCGAAGCGCAAGGCGTCATGGTGGACGAATCCATTCTGACCGGCGAATCCGTCCCGGTGGACAAGGAACTCGATGGCGAAGCCTTCAGCGGCACGCTGCTGGTGCGCGGAAAAGGGTATCTGGAAATCACGCGCACCGGCGCGCAAAGCGCGATGGGCAAATTGGCGACGATGATCGGCGGCATCGAAGCCAGCAAGACACCGCTTGAACAGCGGCTCGAAGTGTTTGGCAACCAGATTGCGAAGGTGATTCTGACACTTTCCATCGTTTTGGCGCTGGCTGGTTTGTACGTCGAAGGTTGGGAACGCATCGGCCATGTGTTGCTTTTCGCCGTGGCGCTCGCCGTGGCCGCCGTGCCGGAAGGCTTGCCTGCCGTGCTGACGCTGACGCTTTCGCTCGGCGTCGAACGAATGGCGAAACGCAAGGCCGTCGTGCGGCGGCTTTCAGCGGTCGAAGCGTTGGGTTCAGTGACGGTGATTGCGACGGACAAGACCGGCACGCTGACGGAAAACCGCATGTTCGTCAGAGACCTGGATACACTCGACACCGCGCGAGCGTTGCGCGCCATGGTTCTGGCAAACGATGCCGAACTCGCGACGGGCGCGGGCGATCCGCTGGAATTGGCATTGCTTGAATACGCGCAGCAGCACGGCGTAAGCGCGTTGCAGACGAATGCTGAGAATCGGCGCCATAGCTTGCTGCCGTTCGACAGCGGCCACAAATACATGCGAGTCACGGTTGTCGAAAGCGGCGAGTTGGCGAGTTATTTGAAAGGCGCGCCCGAAGTTCTGATCGCGCGCAGCCATCTGACCGATGCGGAGCGGCTCAATTGGGAAGAGAAAGCCGAAGGTTACGCGCGCGAAGGCTTCCGCGTGCTGGCCTTGGCGTGGCGCGCGGGCGAAGGCGACGATCATCTGAATTTTCTGGGGCTGGCGCTGATGTGGGATCCGCCGCGTCCCGAAGTGCCCGAAGCGATTCGCCGCGCGCAAGACGCAGGCATTCGCGTGATGATGATTACGGGCGATCATCCGGCGACGGCGCTTTCGGTGGCGATGGAGGTCGGCATTCCGCCGAGCCGCGTGTTGACCGGACTTGATCTGGAAGAGTTGTCAACGGAAGAACTCAATCACGCGGTCAAAGAGACCAATGTCTTTGCGCGCGTTGCGCCGGAACACAAGCTGCGGCTGGTTGAAGCGTTAAAAGCGAACGGCGACGTGGTCGCCATGACCGGCGACGGCGTCAACGATGCGCCAGCGCTCAAACGCGCGGACGTTGGGGTGGCGATGGGACAACGCGGCAGCGACGTTTCGCGCGAAGTGGCGCATCTGGTGCTGCTCGATGATAACTTTGCCACCATCGTCACGGCGATTGAGGAGGGGCGCGGCATTTACGAAAACATCCAGAAATTCAATCGCTTTTTGTTTTCGACCAATCTATCCTTGGTGTTGCTGGTGGTGGGCGGCGCGGTCGGCTCGTATTTGCTGGGGATGCAAGACGTCGGCGGCGGATTGTTGCTGCCGCTGACGGCGATTCAGTTGTTGTGGATCAACGTCATCGGCAACGGCGCTCCGGCTCTGGCGTTGGGCTTGGATCGCAACGAGAATGTGATGAACCGGCCTCCGCGCGACCCGCAAGCGCCGTTGCTCGACGGGGCTTCGCTGCGTTTCATCTTCGTCACCGGTGTCGTCAAGGCACTCACGGGCGGGACGTTGTTGGTGCTGTTGCCGCTTTACGGGTTCAGCCTCGCACTCACTCGCACCGCAATTTTTCTTTACGAATCCATCGCGCAACTGGCATTTGCCTATCCGTCACGACGGGTCAGTGTGTCGCCGTTGCCAAACGCCTGGTTGCATTTGGCCGTGTTGTTCGGCGTGGGCTTGCAAGTGCTGACGATTGCGCTGCCGAGCTTGCGACTGCTGCTCGGGCTGGAAATAACGCCACTGTCTCTGTTGCTATGGATGGCAGGCGGCGTGTTCATCAGTTGGTTGATCGCGGAAATCTTCAGTCGCGTGGCCTGGGAGCGCGGAGATCGGCATGAATACTGATGTCGTTGCTGAGCGCGGAAAAAGACTTTGCTGACAGTCGGGCTACAGACGCCCATATTAACCAACTCAATCAACTGGCTCTCGAAGGAAAATGGAGGCAATTATGATTTCAAGACGAGAAGCAATCGAAACCATCGCGCTGGGCGGAGCAAGTCTGACGTTTTCGAATTTAACCGAGGCGCAGGCGCAAACTCCTTTACAGGCGGCGATTCCAAATGTGTTTGCCGGTCAGCACAAAACCAAACCGTTGCCGTTCGATCCGGCAAAGCTCAAAGGCATTTCGGAAAAGCTCATCAAGTCGCATCACGAAAACAATTACAACGGCGCGGTGGGCGCTCTGAATGTAGTCGAAAAACGGCTGGCCGCGTTAATCGCCGACAAGGAAACTCCGGGGTATGTGTACGACGATCTGAAACGCGAAGAACTGGTTCGCACCGGATCGGTTGTTCTGCACGAGCTTTACTTCGGCAATTTGGGCGGAGACGGCAAGCCCGGCGGCGAGGTGATGGCTGCGATCAAAGCGGCGTGGGGAAGTTTTGAACAGTGGGAATCCGAATATCGAAAAGCTGCCGCAGGATTGGCCGGAGGTTCGGGCTGGGTGAATTTCACGCTCAACCTGCACACAGGCGAACTTCACAATTACTGGGCGTGGGATCACATGCACAACGTTCCGACCGGAGTGACGTTGCTGGCGTTGGATATGTACGAGCATTCCTATCACATGGATTACGGTTCGGCGGCGGCGAAATACATTGATGCCTTCATGCAGAACGTCAATTGGGAAGAAGTGAATCGCCGTTATGTTCGCGCGCAGAAAGCTTTGGCAGCGTTGCGCGCCTGAGCCGCGCTTGTTTCCGAAACGGCAGGGCTTTCTGTCAAGACTGCCCTGCCGTTTCCTTTTCCGAAGCTTCGGCTTTCCGGTCATTCGCCTAGACAATCCGAATTCTGTGTTGTACAAAACGCCTTAGTTCTTACCTTAAAGCCACAAAGGACTTCGCACCAATGAAATTTGGCGTTGTCATCTTTCCCGGCTCGAATTGCGACCACGACACATACCACGTCATCAGCAAGGTGATTGGCCAACCCGTGGAATTCATCTGGCACAAGGAAACCGATGTTGAGCGTTTTGACGCGATCATTCTGCCCGGCGGATTTTCGTACGGTGATTATCTGCGCAGCGGAGCGATTGCCCGGTTTTCGCCCGTCATGAAATCGGTGGTGGAATTCGCCAACAACGGCGGATTTGTGCTTGGCATCTGCAATGGCTTTCAGATTCTCTGCGAATCCGGCTTGTTGCCGGGCGCGTTGCTGCGCAATCGCGATCTGAAATTCATCTGCGAACACGTCAACGTGCGCGTCGAGCAAACCAACACGGTCTTCACCGCAGCCTACCAACCCGGTCAGGTGTTGAGCCTGCCCATCGCCCACGGCGAAGGCAACTATTTCTGTGACGAAACGACGCTGGTCGAATTGGAAACGGAAGGTCGCGTGATGTTTCGGTACAGCACTGCCGACGGGCAAATCACCGACGAAGCCAATCCGAACGGGTCGCTGCGCAACATCGCAGGTATCTGCAACCGCGAACGCAATGTGCTGGGCTTGATGCCACACCCGGAACGCGCCGCCGAAAGCATGCTCGGTTGCAAGGATGGACGCGCGATGTTTCTTTCGATGGCCGACGCGCTGGTTCAACTGTTGAAAGCTAGAGCCTAACCCAATTTTTGATTTTGGATTGTAGGTTTTGGATTGCAAGCAAAGCGGTTCGGCGAAATCCAAAATCCAACATTCAAAATCCAAAACCCAAACTAAAATGATTACTCCTGAAATTCTGGATCAGCACAACATCACGCCCGACGAATACGAACGCATCAAACAGTTGATGGGGCGCGAACCGAACTTCACTGAACTGGGCATCTTTTCGGTCATGTGGTCGGAACACTGTTCGTACAAATCGTCCAAAGTTCATCTGCGCCGATTGCCGACCACGGGCGATTGTCTGGTGCAAGGGCCGGGCGAAAACGCTGGCATCGTAGACATTGGCGATGGTTGGTGCGCCGCGTTCAAGATCGAATCGCACAACCATCCGTCGTTCATCGAACCGTATCAAGGCGCGGCCACAGGCATCGGCGGCATTCTGCGCGACATTTTCACAATGGGCGCGCGGCCTGTGGCAGCAATGGACAGTTTGCGGTTTGGCCCGATCCGCGATGAAGAAATTGACGAATCGAAAGAACAGACTTCGGCACAATCCATCGCGCGCAATCGGCGAATCATGGCGGGCGTCGTCAAAGGCCTGGGCGATTACGGCAACGCGTTCGGCGTGCCGACCGTTGGCGGCGAAGTCTATTTCGACGGTTGCTATTCGCTGAATCCGCTGGTCAATGCCTTTGCATTGGGGTTGGTGCGGCGCGAACAGATTTTTTACGGCAAAGCCGAGGGCGTGGGAAATTCGGTGATTTACGCCGGAGCCAAAACCGGTCGCGATGGCATTCACGGCGCAACGATGGCTTCCGCCGAATTTGACGAAGCCGCGATGGAAAAACGCCCGACGGTGCAGGTCGGCGATCCGTTTTCGGAAAAGCTGCTGCTCGAAGCCTGTCTGGAAGCCATGCGCTCCGGCGCGATTGTCGGCATTCAGGATATGGGCGCGGCGGGACTGACTTCGTCGTCGTGCGAAATGGGCGCGCGCGCTGGCAACGGCGTCGAAATCAATCTCGATCTGGTTCCGCA